>CAZDIU010000188.1:0-10784 GCA_964505535.1 uncultured Desulfobacterales bacterium
AATTCGGCGGCGGCATCACCGAAGTGGGCGAGGAGAACTTCCTGATGGCCTACTGTCATATTGCCCATGACTGCAAAACCGGGAACCGGGTCATTATGGCAAACAACGCCACTCTGGCCGGTCACATCATCATTGAGGATGGTGTCACCATCGGCGGGCTGACAGCGATTCATCAGTTTGTCCGCGTTGGCGCATTTGCCTATGTGGGGGGCAAATCCGCTGTGGTCAAGGATATTCCCCCTTATGTGATTGCAGCCGGGGATCGTGCCGCTCTGCACGGTCTGAACTCAGTGGGACTCAAACGCATGGGAATGCCGGACTCCACTCTGTCCGCGCTGAAAAGAACCTACCGGATCATCTTCCGTGTGGGGCTGACCGTGAAAGAGGCCATTGAACGGGTCAAGGCCGAAGTGGAGCAGATTCCGGAAGTGGTCAGGTTCATTGAATTCATCCAAAACTCCAGCCGGGGAATCACCCGTTAAGAAACAGCAATGCAAAGGGAACCTGCTGGGTTCCCTTTGTTTTTTTGGTTCTTCAAGGACTTTTGCGGAAAATTTTTCCGGATGCCTGCTTTCGCAGGCATGACGTCATTCCGGCGCAGGCCGGAATCCAGTATTTCCACAAAAGATATTGAAGAACCGTTTTTTTGAAAGACAGTGCATATGGAAGACAGACACAAAATCCGTGTGGCCGTAATAGGGGTGGGATATCTGGGTGAATTTCATGTCCAGAAATATGCCCGTATGGAAGATGTGGAACTGGTGGGCGTGGCAGATATCAACAAATCCCGTGCCGCAGAGATTGCTGCAAAATATCAGACCACTGCATTTGAAAATTATCGTGATCTGCTGGGAAAGGTGAATGCGGTCAGCATTGCGGCCTCCACTCCGGAGCATTTTCACATCAGCAGAGATTTTCTCCTTGCAGATGCGGATGTGCTGATTGAAAAACCCATGACCACCACATTGGAAGAGGCTGATGAACTCATTGAACTCGCTGAATCCCGCGGACTGCTCATACAGGTGGGGCAGTTGGAGCGGTTCAATTCCGCAGCGCTTCCCTTAAAAAATATTGTCAGCAAACCCATGTTCATTGAATCCCACCGCCTGAGCATTTTCAAAAATCGGTGCACAGATGTCAGCGTGGTGCTGGATCTGATGATTCATGACATTGACATTATTCTCAGTCTGGTGCGTTCCGAGGTCAAAAGCATTCATGCTGCCGGAATTGCCGCAGTATCCGAGCATGTGGACATCGCAAATGCCCGGCTGGAATTTCAGACCGGATGCGTGGCCAATGTCACAGCCAGCCGGATTTCCATGAAAAATGAACG
This sequence comes from uncultured Desulfobacterales bacterium, assembly GCA_964505535.1. Taxonomy (GTDB): domain Bacteria; phylum Desulfobacterota; class Desulfobacteria; order Desulfobacterales; family Desulfococcaceae; genus JAABRU01. Next base: position 1,334 of record CAZDIU010000188.1, read on the forward strand.
CAAAATCCGGCTCTTTCAGCGGGACGCGTATATTTCCGTCAATTTTGCCTCAAAGGAAATCACGGTCATCCGCAAAGATTCGGATCAGAAAGGAACCGGCCTGATTCCGGGTATGAGTGTTGAGCAGAGCTGCTTCACAGGCGGAGATGCGCTGGACGATGAACTCAAATCCTTTGTGAACTCCGTGCGAAACCGCCAAGTACCCGAAGTCACAGGACAGATGGGGCGGGATGCGCTGAAAGTGGCGCTAAGTGTGATGGAGCAGATCAGAGCCACAAACTCCCGTGTATTGGGGATATAATCAGTGGAAAAGAAAAAAATTTCTGTGCATAAAAACATTATGATCATTGCCGGAGAGGCCTCCGGAGATCATCATGGTGCAAAACTGGTAAAGGCCATGCGGAAAAAGAATCCGCATCTTTCTTTTTTCGGCATTGGCGGGCAGTTGCTCAGAGACGCTGGAGTGGAAACCTTTGTGGATGCGTCCGAGCTTGCCGTGCTTGGCATTACCGAGGCATTTTCCCGGATCAGAAAAATTCTGCGCGTCCTGTCCAACGCAAAGGAAATGCTGCGAAAACACAGGCCGGATCTGCTGATTCTCATTGATCTGCCGGATTTCAATCTGCGTGTTGCCGCGTGTGCAAAGCGGCTGGGCATAAAAGTGCTGTATTATATCAGTCCCCAGATTTGGGCCTGGCGTCAGGGCAGAGTGCGGATTATACAGGAACGCACCGATCATATGGCTGTGATTCTTCCCTTTGAGGAATCTTTTTACCGCAGACACGGCGTGAAAGCCACGTTTGTGGGGCATCCGCTGCTGGACAAAGAATTTCTGCATTCAGACAGGGAAAAGGATTTCACTGGTGCGCGTGTGGTGGGACTGCTGCCCGGTTCCCGTGAAGGGGAAATCCGGAAACTCCTGCCTGTGATGCTGGAATCCGCCCGGATTCTGCAAAAAAAAATTCCGGATATTTCTTTTGTACTTTCCCGGCCTCCTTCGGTCAGCAAAGATTTTCTGGAAGAAATTCTTGTGCAGTATCAGCAGGATTTGCCATTGAAAATCGAAATTGGGATTGAACCGGTGTTTGAAAAATGCCATTTCGCGATTGCAGTTTCCGGAACCGTGACATTGGAAACTGCTCTGGCAGGCATTCCAATGGTGATTATTTACAAAGTATCTCCGGTAAGTTACTGGCTGGGCCGGCTTCTTGTCAGAGTTCCCTTTATCAGTCTGGTCAACCTGATTTCCGGCAGAGAACTGGTTCCGGAACTGATTCAGAAGGATGCCAATCCCCAAACCATTGCCAAAACTGTATACAGAATGCTGCGGGATATTCCCGGCCTGATCCGGCTGCGTGAAAATCTGCTGTTCATCCGCACGAGAATGGGCGGCGCCGGTGCTTCCGAACGCACTGCGGATATTGCCCTGAATATGCTGAAATAAAGCATTCCTGCCATGCAAATGCTCTGTTCGTACTCCGGGAGGAGTCCCAAACTGAAAGTTTGGGACAATTTTATTCTCCGGCCTCTGCCAAACTTTCCGTTTGGCAATCCTTTATAAAAAAATTTGTCTGAAAACCCCCTCAGTCATTATTTTTCCCTTTTCCAAAGGATAATTAAGGAGTATTTTGAACCAGCCGCATAAAAAATCCCCCATCCCCATTTGCAAAAGAAGGGAGAGCGGATTTTTCAAACAATCTCTCAAAATTTGCGATTGAAAATCTTTTTCCCAAAAACTGTAGCTGTTCTGCAATAGGCAGAGGATAGGCACATGCAAATCTTAACAGAAAAGGAGAAAAGCACATGCAGAGAAAAAAAAGAGGATTCAGGTACGGGCTGACAGTTCTGTTTTTCGGAATAGCCGTTTTGTTGGGGGGGGGCAAATGTTTTCGGCACAACTCCCGGAAATGTGGATGACAAAGGAACCATTGATCTCAAAGATGTGATCCTGTCACTTCAGGCCTGTGCCGGAAGTCCCGCAGACGGAGTGGTTTCGGCAGCCGATGTGAACAGTGACGGCAAAATCGGTTTGGCAGAGGCGGTTTACGGGCTTCAGGTGGTGGCACAGATTCGGGACTTTGTTGTTGTTTTTCCGGATAAAAATCTTGAATCTGCTGTAAGAGAAGCCATCGGCAAAGCGGCAGGCGATATTCTTGCTTCGGATTTGCGGGAATTGACTTCTTTGGATGCTTCTGAAAGAAATGCAGCAAATCTTGAGGGGCTCCAGTATTGCACAAATCTCACAGAACTTTATCTTTATGACAATCAGATCAGTGACATCAGCGCAGTAGCCGGACTGACAAAACTGACAGTGCTTGATCTTGGTGGCAATCCGATCAGTGATATCAGTGCAGTGGCAGGACTGACAAACCTGACATGGCTTGATTCCGATGGCAATCAAGTCACGGATATCAGCCCAATTGCGGGACTTCTAAATCTGAAAGAGCTTTATATTGGGGACAATCCGATAAACGGTGATATCAGCGCAGTGGCAGGACTTGCAAATCTGACAATGCTTTCTCTTAATGGGAGTCAGATCAGCAACATCAGCGCAGTAGCGGGGCTTACCAACCTGACAGAACTTGGACTTGCCGTCAATCAGATCAGCAACATTGCCCCAGTGTCCGGACTTGGAAAACTGACATTTCTTGATCTTGATAGCAATCAGATCAGCAATATCAGCGCAGTAGCGGGGCTTACCAATCTGACAGAACTTCTTCTTTATGGCAATCAGATCAGCAATATCAACCCGCTGGTTGACAACAGCGGAATTGGAAACGGAGATACTGTTCGTGTTGGTGGCAATCCGCTGACTACAACTTCATGCACGGTTTATGTGCCGCAGTTGCTGAACAGGGGTGTGAATCTGAGTCACAACTGCCCCTGATGAATCTGCTTTATGCGGTCTGCACAGGCTGCGCATGAAAAACATTCATCTTTTCTCCTTTTTTCCAAGCAAGTCATTTATAACTTGCTTGGAAAAATGGGAATTTCTGTGATTGTCATGATGACAGTTCGTAGGGCGGGTGCAGCGTGAGCGTAACCCGCCATCCCGCTACGAACCTGGGGGATTCTGATTTTGACAATTAAGGAGAAACAGTTCGTAGGGCGGGTGCAGCGTGAGCGTAACCCGCCATCCCGCTACGAACGTGGGGTATTCTGATTTTGACAATTAAGGAGAAACAGTATGCAGCTTACTTTGAACATTGATGAAAAACTGTTTGGAAAAGCCTCTCAGGTGACAGGAATCATGGAATATTCGGCATTAATTCATGAGGGACTCAAAGCACTGATTCTGTCCCAAAGCGGCAAAAAACCATCTTCGCCCCGTCCCATCGGACTGGCGAAAAACAGATTCCGGGTTCCGCCTGAATTTTTTGATGAACTGCCTGAAGAAATGCTCAATGCTTTTGAAGGGAAAGACTCATGAAAATTCTGCTCGATACCTGCACATTTTTATGGATTGCCTCGGATTCACCGGAACTCAGCAGAAATGCAAAAGAAATATTCCGATCCCCTGAAAACAGCGTTTACCTGAGTTCCGTATCTGTTTGGGAAATTGCAGTCAAACATGCAATGGGCAAACTGCCTCTGCCTGAAAAGCCTTCTGTATTTGTGCCTGAACAGAGAGAACTGCATTATATCGAAAGCCTGCCGCTGTATGAACGGGCTTCCTTCCGTCTGAATGAACTGCCGCAGATTCATCGGGATCCTTTTGACCGAATGCTGATATGTCAGGCTGTTGAAGAGGATCTGATATTTCTGCCCCCTGATCCTTTGATCAGACAATATCCTGTACAGACAGTATGGTAATGGAGACAGAAAAATATGGAGCAAATAATCGGACGTATAAGTACTCAACCAAAAGTTTTCCGGTATTCAACAACCTGATTTTTTTAAAAAATAAGGTTGTTCATCTCGTTTCCGCGCTCCGCGTGGGAATGCCGCCGGGACGATCCCGCGTCCCCATTATGACGCAGAGCGTCAGACCGTGTGTTCCCTACGCAGAGCGTGGGAACAGTAAAGTCACAGTTCAGCCAGAGGCTGTCTGAACCTGAATTTGCAGGAGCAAGGGATTAATCGGGATGGCATAATACCAATTCCCTATTGATTTAATATAATACCGCCGCTGTTTCAGCGCCGGGTGAACCGCGCTTCTCCTCCCTCCGGGGGAGGGGATTTCAGATCAACGGATTTGACCCACCACCCCATTTTTTTCCCTTTGTAAAAGAGAGGCACGAGGATTCAGAAGCCTTCTGATCTGAAACACCCTGTTTGCAAAAAAGGGAAACCTGCTTCTTATTATCAAACTCACATCATAATTAAATTTGTCATCCCGTGTTTTTCCTGTTATATTCTTTCTCCCTGAACCGGTTATGAAGACACTGCGTCATAAATTCAGACATAGCAATTTGAATTAACAGTTTTTATAAAGGGGAAAACCTGTTACTGCTCAGATGAAGGAGAAGTCAATGCCTGTGAAAGGGAAAAGAAATACAAGTTTCAACATAATGGTCAGGAAATTTCTGCGGGATCACAATATTCCCACCAAAAAAGATGTGGAAAAACTCATGGACCAGATGGATCGTCTGGAAAAAATGATGATCAGCATGGCAGAGGAAAGCCGATCCAGGAAAAAAACAGGGGAAAGTCATTCCGGAGCCGCTGCTGACAGGGTGATGGAGATTCTTCAGGAATATGAGAATGGCGCTGGTTTCGCTGAAATTCTCCAGAGAAGCGGATTTGAGAAGAAAAAACTGAGGAATCTGATTTTCCGTCTGAAAAAAAACGGCAGAATTGAATGCCCCGCTCGGGGGATTTATGCTGTGAAAGGCAAACAGCAGTGATGTGTCAGACTGTTTTTTTTGCCACAAAGACACAAAGTCACAAAGATGCACAAAGAAAAACAATCTTCGTGAAACTTCGTTCCTTTGTGTCTTCGTGGCAGCCTGAATTTTTGACTCAGAGGCATAAAACCGCAAAGATAACGAAGAAAAAAATCTTTGTGAAACTTCAAGACGCTGTGCCTTCGCCCCATCCTGAATCTTTGCCATAACAACACACAAAGAGAAAAATCTTCATCAGACAGATTTTTTTCAATTTCTTTAAAAGGATACCCAATGGAACATGCAAAAGACACAAACAATCCGGAACTGAGAACCGGAGATCGTATCGGAGATTATGAAGTCCGCAGAACTGCGGAACTCAAAATCATCAATGCCTTTTATTATGAACTGGAGCATCTGCCCACAGGCGCACGGCATGTGCATATCAGCAATGAGGACACGGAAAACACCTTCAGCGTTGCCTTCAAAACCGTGCCGCGGGATTCCACGGGCGTGGCCCATATTCTGGAGCATACGGTTCTGTGCGGGTCCCGCAAGTTCCCGGTGCGGGACCCTTTTTTTTCCATGATCAAGCGCAGTCTGAACACCTTTATGAATGCGTTCACCTCGTCTGACTGGACCATGTATCCCTTTACCACCCAGAACCGTAAAGATTTTTACAATCTCATGGATGTGTATCTGGATGCGGCTTTTTATCCCCGGATTGATCGCCTGAATTTCATGCAGGAAGGTCATCGTATGGAAATGGAAGGGGAAAATCTGGTTTACAAAGGCGTGGTTTACAATGAAATGAAGGGGGCAATGTCCTCTCCGCATCAGATTCTGAGCAGAAAGCTGATGAATGCGCTGTATCCGGATACCACTTACAGCAACAATTCCGGAGGGGATCCGGAGGCGATTCCCGCTCTCACCCATGAGCAGCTTGTGGCCTTTCACAAACGGCATTATCATCCCAGCAATGCCTATTTTTTCACCTACGGCAATCTGCCGCTCAAGGATCATCTGGATTTCATAGAGGAAAAAGTTCTCCGGCATTTTGAGAAAATCGATCCGCAGACCGGGGTTCCCAATCAGCCCCGGTGGTCAGAACCCCGGACAGTCACCTATTTTTATCCGCTGGACGCGTCAGAGAATCCGGAAAAGAAATGCCAGATCTGTCTGGGCTGGCTGGCGTCTGATCTTACCGACACCTTTGGCGTGCTCACGCTTTCCCTGCTCGGACAGATTCTGCTGGGAAATGCGGCATCGCCTTTGCGCAAGGCCCTCATTGATTCCGGTCTGGGAACCTCGCTTTCCGACAGCACCGGTTATGATCCGGACTGCCGGGACACGCTTTTTGCCTGCGGTCTCAAAGATGTGCGGGAATCAGATGCGGATCAGATTGTGAAAATCATCTTTGACACTCTGGAAAATCTGGTCAGAGACGGCATTGACAAGCAACTCATCGAAGCAGCGATCCATCAACTGGAATTTCACCGCAAAGAAATTACCAACACGCCTTATCCATACGGAATCAAACTGCTGCTCTCCTTTGCCGGAACCTGGTTTCACGGAGCCAGTCCTTTGAATATTCTGGAATTTGATGAAGATTTGGCCAGACTGAATGCACAGGTCGCAAAAGGGCCTTTTTTTGAAGATCAGATCCGCAAATATTTTCTGGACAATCCCCACCGGGTTGTTTTCAAACTGGTTCCGGATCAGGAAATGGCACGCAAAGAGGAAGAACGGGTGGCAGCAGAACTCGCGGAAATCCGGAAAAAACTGACACACGCGGAAATGGAGAAAATCCGGGAAGATGCGGCAGCTTTGGAAAAACTGCAGGAATCGCCCGAAGATCTTTCTGTGCTTCCCACGCTGGAACTGACAGACATTCCGCCCATGATTCCCAGTGTGAATCCCAGTCAGCCTTACAGCAGAGAGGAAAATCTTGCCGCAGCATGGTATGCGCAGCCCTGTTCCGGCATTTTCTATTTTTCCGCAGTGGCCGGAATCGGAACCCTGCCCTCACACCTGATTCCTCTGGTGCCCTTCTTCTGCCATGCCTTTACCAGAGTGGGCACGGCAAAACGGGATTATGTGGAAATGGCCCGGCTGATGGACATCTGCACCGGCGGAATGGGGCTTTCTGCCCATGCAAAAACACGCTTTGACCGTGACGGCGAAACTCTTCCCTTTGTCACCTTCAGCGGAAAATGCCTGGTGCGGAATCAGGAAAAAATGTTTGATCTTGTCCGGGAGTTTATTGGCCAGTACAGTTTTGCGAATCTTTCCCGGCTGAAAAAACTTCTGCCCGAATACCGGGCATCCATGGAATCCGGGATTGTGTCCAATGGGCATCGTTATGCCCTGTCGCTTTCTGCCAGAAATTTTTCCCAAACCCGGTCTCTCAATGAAATCTGGGCAGGGGTGCATCAGTTGAAAATGATCAAGGAACTGACCGAAGACATGAGTGACGGAAAAATGCAGGCAGTGGCCGATGATCTCATGGAAATTGCAGGCCATCTGTTCACGCGGGAAAATATGAAATTCGCGCTCATTGGCGAGGATGAGGCTTTGTCTGCTGCGGTTTCTCCGGTGCAGTCTCTGATGCAGGCAATGCAGACCGGGAAACAGGGATTTTGTCCGCCGGACATGCAGATCCATGACACGGTTCCCAGAGAAGGCTGGACCACTTCCACAGCGGTTTCCTTTGTGGCCCGCACCTTTGGCACGGTTCCCATGCAGCATGAAGACGCGCCTGCCCTGTCTGTGATCAGCAAAATGCTGCGATCTCTGTATCTGCACAGGGAAATCCGGGAAAAAGGCGGCGCATACGGCGGTTTTTCCATTTACAATATGGAAGACGGTCTGTTCTGTCTGTGTTCCTACCGGGATCCGCACATTGTCAATACATTGGATGTATATGAAAGAGCCGCAGATTTTATCCGCTCCGGATATTATGCGGAAGAGGACATCAAAGAGGCCATTCTGCAGGTCTGTTCAGACATTGACAAGCCGGACACGCCTGCACAGGCTGCACGCAAGGCATTTTACCGGCAACTGATTGGGATGAAAGATGAAACACGGAAACAGTTCAAGGAGCAGTTGCTGAAAATCACAGGGAAACAGGTTATGAGAGTTGCGGAGAAATATTTTTACATCCAGCCGGAAAAACATGCCGTGACAGTGATTTCCGATGAGGAAAAACTGAAGGCGGCAAACGGAGAACTCAGAGACCGCGGACTGACCCTTCACAGGATATAATCTGCATTCTTTCCCACAGAGAACACAGAGGTTTTCACAGAGGACACAGAGTTTTCTCAGTTTTTTCCCCGTTGAAGATCAGATCGGCTGAGAGATGAAATTGGGGTCTTCGATATTTTTGGGAAGGTTCTGGATTCCGGCTTTGGCCGGAATGACATCATGCCTGCGAAAGCAGGCATCCAGAAACAATTTCCATAACATTGCCCAAAATTTCTTCTCTGTGCTCTCTGCGGGAAACTCATCTGTGCTCTCCGTAGGAAACTGAAAAGGAGGGGATTCATATGAAAAAAAACATTCTGGTGCTCGGAGCCGGATTTGTTGCCCGGCCTTTGGTAAGATATTTGCTGGAACTGCCGAATGTCAGCGTCACGGTTGCCAGCCGCACACTGGAAAAGGCACAGCATTTGGTGGGAAACCATGCGCAGGGCAGGGCAAAATCTTTGCAGGTGGAAAACACGGAAGAACTCAGCCGGACAGTTTCCTCTGCTGACATTGTCATCAGCCTGCTGCCCTGGATTCATCACATTCAGGTGGCAAAGCAGTGTCTGGAACATGGCAAACACCTTGTCACCACTTCCTATGTGAAACCGGAGATGGAAGCACTGGACGCGGAAGTGCGGAAAAAAAGGCTGCTGTTTCTCAATGAAATCGGTGTGGATCCCGGCATTGACCATATGGCAGCCATGCGGGTGATTGACAGGACAAAAAAGGCAGGAGCAACTGTAAACAGTTTTTATTCCTACTGCGGCGGACTTCCCGCTCCCGAATGCAACAACAATCCCTTTGGATACAAATTCTGCTGGAGTCCGCTTGGCGTCCTGCTTGCGGCCCTGAGTGACGGCAGATACATGAAAGATGGGAAGATTGTTGACATTCCAGCAGAAAAAATTTTTCAGCATTACTGGCTCATTGATATTCCGGATGCAGGAATTTATGAGGCATATGTGAACCGGGATGCGCTCCCGTATATGAAAATCTACGGCATTGAATCTGCACGATCCATGTACCGGGGAACCCTGCGGAATATCGGGCATTGTGACTCCTGGGACTGCTTTAAACGGCTGGGGCTGATGGACAGAAACCGCATTTTTGATTTCCGCAAACTCACTCCGGCCAAAGCCCTGGCAAAAATGACTGGATTTCGGGGAAAACATCTGCCCCGCCATATTGCCGCTTTCCTGAACATACCGGAACATTCCGTTACCATCAAGAAAATGCAGTGGCTTGGATTGCTGGAGGATCGGCCTCTGCCTTTGGAAAAAGCATCCCTGTTTGATCTGTTTGCCCATCTGCTGCAGAAAAAACTGGTGTACAGAGAAAAAGAACCGGATATGCTCATTCAGCATCATGAATTCACAGCC
>CAZDIU010000189.1:0-10784 GCA_964505535.1 uncultured Desulfobacterales bacterium
GAAAAAAATCATGGACATTCTCCGCAAAAGGGAGAGAAAACGGCAGGGACGCAAAGAGAATCCGTCAGCCGGAAGCATTGACAGTCAGAGCGTCAACAGCTCTTCAGGGTGCGGAAACCGGCATTGACGGGGGCAAAAAAGTCAAAGGACGGAAACGGCATATTCCTGCTGACACTCCCGGATTCATACTGTCCGCTGCAGTGACACCTGCGAACGAAGGTGGGAGAAACGGCCTGAAACGTCTGTCTGAAGATTATTTTTCCAAAGGGATTGACCGTTTGCGCAAAATATGGGTTGACGGGGGATATTCCGGTTCATCTGTATGAATGGGTTAAAAATCTGAAAAAAACATGGCGTATTGATCTTCAAATAACTGAAAAAGAAGGAAAAGGTTTTAATGTCGCAAAAAAGCGTTGGGCAGTGGAAAGAACATTCGCCTGGATATACAACTTCCGCCGGAATTCGAAAAATTATGAGACTCTCACAAAAAACACTGAGGCTGTGATTCAGATATCAATGATCAGCATTTTATTGAGAAAATTGGCATAAACAATATTTTTATAGTATTTTCCTCAACTTTTGTCCTTTATGACTGTGTGCAAAAAACCGCTTACGCTTAATTTTTGCACTCCTCCGTCCGGTTTGGAGAGAACAAAAGTTGGTAAAAGAACTATAAAACAGCTTCTAAATCCCCCGCAGCCCGCGGCGGGGCAGTTCATTCTGTTAAGAGCCGCGCTGTTCAGGGCAGGGAAATTCCGGCATCTTTGGCAGCATCCCGGATATGCTGCACGAAAATCTGGGCAAAAGCGTCATTTTCCCCCAGTCCCTTCATGACCGGCATGACTTCAAACCCCTTTTGCGTGAGAATGTTTTTCCATGAATCCTCCTCCTCTCCGGCCATGTCATTCATGGCATGATCTCCGGCCACGATCATAAAGGGTTTGAGAAGAAGTTTGCCGGATTTGAAACGGGAAAGTTCTTCAGCCACGGCCTGCACTCCGGGATATCCTTCCACGCATCCCACAAAGGTTTTCACATCCGGGTAAAGTTCCCGCATCATCTTCTGCACTTCTGCATAGATGCCGGATGACCAGTGCTCATTCCCATGAGCCATATACACCAGCATGGCATTGTTTTTCCTGGCCAGTTCCGCATCTTCCCCAAGAATTTTCAGCGCAGTTTCCATATCTTCCATATATAGATGACGATCTCCGGGCATTCCCAGGGCAGGTCTTCCCATGATCAGTTTATGAAAAGGCATCCATTTCTGCTTCATAGTGCGGATGGAATTCAGTCCCTGCACATACTGGTTCAGATCATGGGACTGTTCCATGAAATATATGTGTGTGGGCTGTACAATGATGTTTTTGTATCCATCCTCCAGCAGATCACCGATAACAGCAATGACATTCTTCACATGCAGAATTTCTTCCGGTATCCCCTGATCCTTCCATTTTTGGGCTTCTGCCTGGCGTTCCTTCCATACTGCCCGGATTTTATTGGAAGTGAAGGTGATTTTCACAGGCACGCCCGGAAAGGCTTTGCGGACTTCCTCATGAATATTGAGAACAGAAACCAGCGCGGATGGAACAGTGGTTCCGAAATTCGCCAGAACAATGGCGGTTTTTTCCTCTGCATCCTTTGCATTCTTTTTATGCTCCCCTGCTGCAAAAGCGGGAAGGATTCCGGAAAAAGTCACAAATGCCATAAGCAGAATAGCCAAAAAATTTTTTTTCACTGTAATGTTCCTTTCATTAAGGAAATTGGAATTTCTTGCAGCAGCGTGTGTGTCAGTGTTCAGGTGTCAGAAAATAAATACTGAACACTGAAACCTGAACACTGAATCCGGTACATCAGCAGTTTCCAACTCCCTGAAAATTGAAAAAAAATGAAAAAAGCATCAGGTGCTGTCAGGGCCATCCAAGCCTTCCGGGCCTTGCGGTATCCGGAACACCTGATGCTTTTCGTCAGAAGGGGTTCATCCGCCTAATAAGCGGAAAGCTGCATTTTGCGTCCAAACAGCCGGATATGGGAGGGAGCAATGAGCTCGCCTGCCATGCAGAGAATCCGGGACATTCCCTTTCGGGTCATGGACCACCAGGAATAGGCCAGATCCTCCTCACTTTGTCCGGAAAAAACAAATTCCACGCGGTCGGCTTTCACACCGAGATTTCCGATGGCCTGTTTTTCATCAAAATGCGTTTCCGCTTCCCTGTTTCCCACAACATACACAATCACACCGGTTTTCATGCGATTTTCTCCTTTGCCTGCTTTTTTTCAAAAAAAAACCCGGATCGATTTCAATCGATCCGGGGATATCCCTTTTTTATCCACAGATTGGCACAGCCGGAACTCTGATCCGCGGAGTTCAGCTTTATGGCATTCAGGCAGGTCTTCTGACTTCCGGATCATCCATTGTACCGCGCCTTCCCGGAAAGAGCAGAACGGACTTCTTTCCAGTGGCATATTGCGGCCTTTGTCCCCGGTTACAGCGGCGGGCCCGTCTCCGGTTTTCACGGAGTTCCCTTTTCAGCCCCGAAGGGCACCTTGAATGATTTCTGTCTGTTTACAGAATATATCCTGATATGTCAAGAGTCTTTTTTATCTTTTGCATAAAACACGATGGCATTGCCGGAAGCACACAAATAAATTCAGCCATGAAACGCTCTGTGTTCTCTGTGGAAAACTGGGCAGAATGTCACTCAAAGCAGGAAAATCCAAAACGCCTGAAATCTTTATTTAGCGCCTGTATGAAAATAATCTGTTACAAACCCTGATAGTGGGTCAAATCCGTTGATTAAGCAGAAACAACTGTCTCCCCTCCCTTGAGGGAGGGGCCGGGGGAGGGTGAAAACATCATTGATATCCTGCAGTTCCCCCTCCCCTGACCCCTCCCGCCGGGGGAGGGGAATTTCTGAACCGGCGGATTTGACCCACTGCCAAAAAAAATTCCCCCATTTTCCCAAAGGGGGAGCAAAAAGGCAGCAACAGGCGCTGAACTTTATTGGAATATGCTTTCTCCAAAGAGAGCCAGAGCCGGTTCTGCTATCCTGGGATCATCATAATCCGCAAATTCGCCGCTGAGTTCTGCGGGAGCATGAAGCGCAAGCCAGGCAATGGCCCTTGCCGGTATATGGGGCGGTTCCAGTTTTCCCTCTTCCCACAGTTTTATGAAATATCCGGCTTTTTCCTGCGTCATATGATTCGGCCCTTCCCTGCGGATGAGTTCCTGCATCTCCGTGTCCACCACTCCCGGACGCATGGAGACTGCCGTGATTTCCCTTTCCTCCATAGCCAGCACCCGTGTGAGCTGTGTCAGAGCAGCCTTTGCCGCACAGTAGGCTCCCCATCCCTGCACGGGGCTGACAGCGGCTCCACTGCTGATATTGATCACTCTGCCCGCATGTTTCCGCAGTTCCGGAATGGCAGCCTGCATCATATAAAAGGGAGCAAAGAGATTGACCTCAATATTGTACGTCCATGCATGCGGATTGGCACAGGCAAGGGGATCAAGAGGAGCAAGAATTCCCGCGTTGTTCACCAAAGCGTCAACATGGCCAAACCGCTCCACAGTTTCCCGGACAGTGTTGGTGCAGACATCCCGGTCTGCAATATCCGCTGTGACAGGCAGCACACAGCCTCCCAGCTTTTCAGCATCTTTTGCAACCAGTTCCAGCAGAGGCTGCCCTCGCGCAATCAGGGTGAGAGCGCATCCGCATTTTGCCAGCCAGAGGGCAGTGGCCGCGCCGATTCCACGGGATGCTCCGGTGACAATCACAACAGGTTTGTTTTCCATTTGTCTTTTGTTTCTCCAAATTCTTTTTTGCAGGCCGGTTCCCTGCCTGTGTTCTGTGCCGGTCTTATTCCTGCGGATACACCATTTTCCCGCTCATGGCCAGATCATAACCGGCCAGTTCCCCGGACATGGCCGTAAAAACCGGTTCATGGAGCAGACCGACAAACAGTTGAACGCCCTGATCAAAAAAACGCTCCCGGGTGATGAGCAGATCATAACGCTCCCAGCGCAGGGGAATGAAATCCAGTCCCAGCAGACCTGCCACAGAACGGATTGCGGGAGCCGCATCCGCGCGTCCGGCCAGAACCTCCAGCCCCGCGTCCAGATGCCGGGACATTTCCCGATCATAACCCTGTATTTTTTCCCCTTCCAGCCCGGCTTTTTCCAGTTCCCGGTCAAACAGCAGCCGGGTTCCTGTTCCCAGGGGGCGGTTGACGATCCGGAATCCGGGCCGGGCAAAATCCGCAATGGACTGAATCTGCAGGGGATTTCCCTTCTGTATCAGAAATCCCTGCTCCCTCCGGCAGAAATTGACCACAGCCGGCGCTTTGTTCAGTTCACGGGTGGCATAATCAAAATTGTACTCCTCCCCGTTTTCCTGCAGCAGATGACTGGAGGCCATATGGCAGAGATTCCGGCGCAGCGCGCGCAGACCGCCCAGGCTGCCCATGTTTCCGAAAACCGCTGCATGATCCGGATGGATGCGGTTGAAAAGGGATATGGTTCTGTCCAGCAGGGGATCATTGCTGCCGCAAATGATCAGCAGGCCGTGATAGGGCGGAAGCCGGGTGCCAGGTTCAGGATAATTGACGGTGTTGTTTTCAATCCACTGCTCCACCAAATGCCGGGGAAAAAGCCATTTTCCCGTAACTTTTGTGGCAGGCAGCCCCTTTTCGGAAATCAGGGAATAAACCATCTTTTCATTGATATCCAGAAATTTCGCCACTTCCCTGGTGGAAAAAAGTTCCTGCATCATAATCAGGGCCCGTCCTCCAGATTGAAAGATTGAGAAAACTCCTGACGCATCTGTCTTTTACTGATTTTTCCAACCCCGCTTCTGGGAATATTGTCGGTAATGATAATTTTATCTGGAACAGCGTAAATCGGCAAGGAGCCGTTTTCCACATATTTCATGCAGAAGGCCCGGATATCGGATTCCTCAGTTTTCTGCCCAAGACCGGATTTGAGAACAACAAAGGCAACAGGTCTTTCTCCGAGTTTGTCATCCGGAACAGATATGACAGCAGCTTCACGCACATCCGGATGTTCACAGATAATATCCTCAAGTTCCACAGAGGCAACCCATTCCCCGCCGGTTTTGATGGCCTCTTTGAATCTGTCTGTGATCTGGAGGTATCCGTCCGGATCCACAAAACCGATATCGCCCGTATGGAGCCATCCGTCAGCCCACAGTTTCCCGCTTTTGGAAGGATCCTTGAAATAGCCCTGGGAAAGCCAGGGGGATCGGACCACCACCTCACCAATGCTCTTTCCGTCATGAGGCAGGGGATTGCCCAGAATATCAAAAATTTCCAGATCCACCATCGGCGCGGGCAGTCCGGTTCTGCACCGGATTTGAATCTGCTTATCCGCTTTCCAGTTTACCATATGGCTTTTCAGGTTGGCTGTGGTCAGAAGCGGCCCGGTTTCTGTCATGCCATACGCGGAACAGATATTGATGCCGCAGTCCAGAGCTTTTCTGCAGATGCTTTCCGGCAAAGGTGCTCCGCCCACAATGACTTTCCAGCCGAACACATCGGTTTTTTCGATGTCCGGACAGTTGAGGAGGGTATGCATCATTGTGGGATCACAGTGGGACAGCGTAACGCCCTCAGAAGCAATAAGTTTCAGTATCTTTTCGGTATTGTATTTGCCCGGATACACCTGCTTGGCTCCCAGAAAGGTGAACACCCAGGGCATTCCCCAGGCATGAACCTGAAACATGGGAGTCAGGGGCATATACACATCCCCGGAGCTGCACATGGGGCGCCCCTGATACGCGCACAAAGCTGACATGACGCCAAAGGTGTGCAGCACAATCTGCCGGTGACTGAAGCACACGCCTTTGGGGGTTCCCGCGGATGCCGTGGTATACAAAAGGGTGGCCATGGCATTCTCATCAAATTCCGGGAATCTGTATTCCGCACTGCTTTGGGAAAGAAGGGATTCATATTCCCCTTCTGTTTTCAGAGATGCAGTGTCCAACTCCCCGGGATGGACTTCCCGATCCGTGAGAACAACAATCTTTTTTTCCGCATCAAGTTTGTCCCGCACCGAGGCCAGCAGGGGAAGGAACTCCTCATTGACCAGAAGAACTGTGTTTTCGGCATGATTGATCGTATAGACAATATGATCGGGCGGCCGTCTGAAATTAATGGTATGCAGGACACATCCCATCATGGGCACGGCAAAAAAAGCCTCCAGATATCTGTGGCTGTCCCAGTCCATGATGCCGACAACATCTCCCTGCTTCACCCCAATGCTTTCCAGGACATTGGCCAGCCGCGCAATGCGCTGCCGGAAACTTTTGTAATTGCACCGCATCTGATCCTGGTAAACAATTTCCTGATTCGGGGAATGAATCAGGGGATGACGGAGCAGGTTTTTGATAAGAAGCGGATAATCATAGGCCGAGGGAGCCCGTTCAATCTTCCTCACAGTCATATTGCCTCCTTCCCATATTGCCGAACTGAAAATCCGGGGGGATATTCTGAAACATTTTTCTGAAAATGCATAAATGAATTCCTGAACAGTCTTTCCATCTTCTTCCAGTTCCGGGCAGACTCCCCAGTTTGAAGAGGGGATTATTATTCTTCCCAAAAGAAATATTATCAGAGAGTTGCAATCCAGACACATTGCTGCCGGAACAGCAGATTCCATTCTGTCTGCCTGTTTACGGGACATTCCGAAATGGGGCATTCCTATCACAAATGCGTGCAGATTCCAAGAAATCTTTAAAAATATGTAAAAATTCCGATTGGTCTTGACAAAATGATTTTTTCCGCTTAATATATCTCTTTTGGAAATTATGGGATTTCAACCCGAAATCAGGTTGTGACTGTCTGATGGCAGGTTTCAAGGAAGCCGGATTTATAGTCGCTGCAATTGCGTACTGTGTATATCAACAAATACAAAAAACTGAAAGGAGACAGAAACAATGTCCAAACTTGTACCGCCCCATGGAGGAAAAGGCCTGGTCTGCTGCCTGCTGGAAGGATCTGCTCTGGAAGCGGAAAAGAAAAAAGCCGCAGGTCTCAAGTCAATTGAGATTTCTGACCGCGCCAAAGGCGACCTCATCATGATGGGCACAGGCGGTTTCAGCCCTCTGAACGGCTTTATGGGCAAAGCCGACTGGAAAAAAGTGTGTGAAGAATTTCTGATGACAGACGGAACCTTCTGGCCGGTTCCTGTCACGCTTGACACCAATGATGAAAGCGTGAAAGTCGGTGATGAAATTGCTCTGGTGAACAAAGGCGAAGCCTATGCCACCATGAAGATCACCGAAAAATACGAAATGACCGCTGAAGACAAAAAATGGGAATGCTACAAGGTCTTCAAGGGCGAAGGTGCAGACAGTGCGGATGACAAATTCTGGGCAACCGCACAGGCCGATCATCCGGGCGTTCAGATGGTCATGGCCCAGGGCAAATACAACCTGGCCGGCCCGGTGAAAGTGCTCAGCGAAGGTGAATTCCCGGTCAAGTACAAAGGGATTTACATGAGACCCGCAGAAGCCCGCAAGATTTTTGACGAAAGAGGCTGGGCAGACATTGCGGCTCTGCAGCTCAGAAACCCCATGCACCGCTCCCATGAATACCTGGCGAAAATCGCTGTGGAAGTGTGTGACGGCGTGTTCATCCACTCTCTGGTTGGCAACCTGAAACCCGGTGACATTCCTGCCGAAGTGCGCGTCCGCTGCATTGATGCGCTGGTCAAAGGCTATTTCATTGAGAAAAACGTTCTGCAGGGCGGTTATCCGCTGGATATGCGCTATGCAGGTCCCCGTGAAGGTCTTCTCCATGCCACCTTCCGTCAGAACTACGGCGTTTCCAAAATGATCATCGGCCGCGACCATGCAGGCGTGGGCGATTTCTACGGCATGTTCGAAGCCCAGACCATTTTTGACAAGATTCCCTACCCCAAGGAACCGGGCAAGGCACTGGTCTGCAAACCCCTGAAGATTGACTGGACCTTCTACTGCTACAAGTGCGACGGCATGGCCTCTCTGAGAACCTGTCCCCACGGCAAAGAACACCGCGTTCTTCTGTCCGGCACCAAACTGCGCAAAGGTCTGTCCGAAGGCACTCCGATTCCGGATCATTTCGGACGCGAGGAAGTTCTGGACATCCTGCGTGAATACTATGCCGGTCTGGAAAACAAAGTTAAAATCAAGACACATGCGGCTGCTGACGGTCAATAATCCGTATCTGATCGTTTCATAGCCATATGATATAAGAAAAGGGAGATGCCTACGGGCGTCTCCCTTTTTTTTGCAGCAAATCTTCTGCTTGCAAATCTAAGGCAATCCTGCTAATTTCTGCATACTGACCCATCCGAAGTATACCAAAAACAGGGAAAGGAAACCCCATGACGACACTGATGCTGATTCTGACCGTTGTTTCTCTGGCCGGTCTGCTGCTGTTTGCCGTATTCCGCTATCTGCGTGACCGGAACCTGCGCTTTTTTCTTTTTCTGCTCTGCGGAATTGGGCTGGCGGCTGCTTTGCTGTATGCTTTTTTTTATCAACCAGTGCAGGTGACTCCCAAAGGAGACGGAAAAGAGACCGCTTTTGTCATTGTTCTTTACATCTGTATGCTGCTGGGCATGTTTTCCAATTTTCTGTATGCCCGGTTCACAAAGGAAAAGGACAAAAGGGAGAAATTTGATTTCGGAACCTTTATAGCCCCGGTTTTTGCCTCTCCCGTTGTTTTCATTCCCCTGCTGACTGGCCGAGAGAAGTGTGTACAGCCTTCCTTGTTTTTTACAGGAAAATCTGGAGATGTCCGGAAGTAAGTCATGAAAAATGAGACATCAGAAGTAAACGTTGATGAATCCGAAGTCGGGGTTATCGGAAAAATTGTCAGGATTATGGGCGGAATTCATATTTACCGCACTTCCGGGCATTCTCTGAAAACCGTTTTTCTGTTTCTTGTGTTTCTGACTGCGGTTATGGCAGGAGCGGGTTTCTTTTTGCTTTGGGAAAAAGAGCAGCCATATTTTACTTTGGAAAATGTCTGTCTGAAATCAGATGCTTCTCTGATAATACGGGCAGGCAATGAAAAGGCCAATAAAGAAATACCCCTGGATATTGAATTTGGCGGCTTCCTTTTCAGTGAAAAAGGGATTCCCAAAGACAAAATTCTGAAAAACGGCAAATCCGTTCAGGAATGGCATTTTGCGCTCAAAGAATGCAATCCGCCTGAAGATTTGGCAAAAGACGGTTATCATGAAATAAAAATCCGTTTCGCCGGTGAGGATTTCTGTGAGAAAAACACATTCAGAATCTCATTTGATACAACTCCGGTGAGAACTTACATCGCGGGTTTTCAGGATGAAAATAATCCGGCAAAACGGTTTTTTCAGGGATACGCTGGAAAAGAATATATGAGTCCTGAAAACGAACTGAATATCAGTATTATCTATTGGCATGACGGAAAAGAGGAAACCACTGATATTCCCTTACAAAGAATAGATACTCTTGACGGAATGTATTTCAGGTTTGAGGCGGAAATCAATGTTCAGACACCGCCTGACCCGAATGATCCCAGATACAAAGAGCGTTTTTTTGAAATTGTGGTGAAAGACAAAACAGGAGAGAAATTCTCCTGCGCCGGAACCTATGAAAGTTATATGTCTCCGGGGGATATGGGGTTTGGCGTAAATGATCTGGGCAGGTTTCTGATTTCAAAACCTCCTGACAAAGATTCTCAGCACCCTGTTATCACTGTCAAATTCACTCCTGATCCGAAAATTGTTTCCCAACTGTCAGACGGGGAAGCTCCCATCATAGTTACAGTGAAAAGAGAATTAAAGGCAAGACGTCTGGAATGGAAAAACAGAGTGGCTGATGTCCTGCCCGGAACAGTCATTTTCAGAGACGGCAAAGAAATTGCAACTGTTTCTGACACGGATCATTATATTGACAGGGAAGTGTTAAAAGAGGACAAAGCCCGATATCATGTGGAAAAACAGGGAAAAGACGGGACAGTCTATGTCAGCAACACGGCAG
Source organism: uncultured Desulfobacterales bacterium (assembly GCA_964505535.1). Taxonomy (GTDB): domain Bacteria; phylum Desulfobacterota; class Desulfobacteria; order Desulfobacterales; family Desulfococcaceae; genus JAABRU01. The sequence continues at coordinate 10,026 of CAZDIU010000189.1, forward strand.
CATATATCAATCCTGAAATAACAAATTCAATAAACATGAAATTTGTGTACATTGAACCCGGCACCTTCCTGATGGGAAGCCCGGAAAAGGAACCCGGAAAGGTTGCTGATGAATCCCCTCAGCATGAGGTGACTTTGACTCAGGGTTTTTACATGCAGACCACAGAGGTCACGCAGAGGCAGTGGAAGGCTGTCATGGGGAGCAATCCCTCGTATTTCAAAAACTGCGGGGATGACTGCCCGGTGGAGAATGTGTCGTGGGATGATGCGCAGGAGTTTATAAAGAAACTGAATCAGAAAGAAGGAAAGTCAGAATACAGACTCCCCGCTGAAGCTGAGTGGGAATATGCGGCCAGGGCCGGAACCGCTACGCCTTTTGCCTTTGGGAAATGTCTGTCCACTGATGAGGCAAACTATGACGGCAATTCTCCCATTGCAGGATGTGCGAAAGGAATATACAGAGAGAAAACACTTCCTGCCGGCAGTCTGAAGGCAAATGCATGGGGGCTGTATGATATGCATGGGAATGTGTGGGAGTGGTGCCGGGACTGGTACGGAGAATATCCTGCGGGTTCCGTGACAAACCCTGAAGGTTCCAGTACAGGCTCCTACCGTGTCTACCGGGGCGGCGGCTGGAGCAACCTGGCCGTCCTCTGCCGTTCTGCCGACCGGGTCTTCAACTCGCCCGATTATCCGGATCTTCTACCTCGGTTTCCGGCTGGTTCTCTCCCCAGGTCAGCAGTGAGCAGAGCAGGCACAG
>CAZDIU010000190.1:0-10750 GCA_964505535.1 uncultured Desulfobacterales bacterium
CTGTACGGAACCCTGCCTGTGGCCCATGATACAGGCGGAATCCACGATACTGTGGAGCATATGAAAGCCCATGAGAACCGGGGCAACGGTTTTCTTTTTGAAACCCATGACGCGGGCGGGCTGTTCTGGGCCATCAAAGAGGCTGTGCATTTCCACTTCATGCCGCAGGATATCAAAGAACAGCAGATAAAAAGAGTGATGGAACATGCTGCCCGCACCTTCACCCATGAAGTCACTGCCCGGCACTATATCCGGCTGTATGAGGAAATGCTGCAGCGGCCTTTGATTAACACCTATTCATAAGAAGAGATGGGCTTTGGGGACAGAGTGGCCTCCAGACTGCTTGACCGTCAGATTGCGGTGCAGGCCAAAAATTTTGTGGAAGAGGGCGGTTTTACAGAAAGACTTTACCGCATCCGGCAGCAGGCCCGGAAAAAACGGTGAACTTCCCATAGCGGAAATATACAGAAACATCCTGTTTGAAAAGAAAGGATAAGATTATATGGCTATTTTTGTGAAAGATTTGGCGGAAAAACTGAATCTGCAGGTGGCAGCCGGAAAAACCGGACTGGATCGTGCTGTGCACAACGGATACTGCGGGGATCTGCTGAGTGAGATCATGGGCAATGCCCCTGAAAACTGCATCTGGATTACGGTTCAGGGACATCAGAACATCATTGCAGTGGCTGTACTGCGGGAAATGGCAGCCATTGTGATCGCCGGAGGCCATCAGCCGGATGAGGAAACCATTGAAAAGGCAGAAAAAGAAGGCATTCCCCTGCTGCTCTGGCCCGGTTCCTCCTTTGATTTGGCAGGCCGTATCAACCGATTGGGTGTGGGGCATCAGTCAGAATAATTCCTGAAAAAAATCTGATGGGGAGGCTGCTGATGTCCCTCACACAAAGATATGCGGATTTGCACATCCATACCTGCCTTTCCCCCTGCGGAGACTGGGAAATGAGTCCCCGCGCTGTTGTGGAAAAAAGCCGGGAAAAAGGACTTGATATTATAGCAATCTGCGATCACAACTGCGCGGAAAATGCTGCTGTCGCCATGCGTCTGGGTGAAAAGATGGGAATCTGCGTACTTCCGGGAATGGAAATCTGCACCAAAGAGGAGGTGCATATTCTGGCTTTGTTTGCCGATATGACAGCGGTTATGGCCATGCAGGAATATGTGCTGGCCCATCTGCCGGGAACCAACCGGCCGGATTACTTCGGATACCAGATTATTGCTGATGAAAATGACGAGGTAATCGGGGAAAATGACAGAATGCTTATCGGCGCAACCACTCTGTCCATTGAAAAGATTGTGGAAAAAACCCATCAGGTTGGCGGACTGAGCATTGCCGCTCATGTGGATCGGCAGGCATTCGGAATTATCAGTCAACTGGGGTTCATCCCCCCGGATCTGCCCCTGGATGGCGTGGAAGTCTCCTTTCGCATTCCTCTCAGAGAAGCGCGAAAAAAGATTCCGGGGATCAGTCATCTGCCCTGTGTGACTTCCTCTGATGCCCATTTTCCGCAGGACATCGGAAGAGCAAAAACAGAAATGATCATGGATACGCCCTGTTTTGAGGAAATCCGGCTGGCTTTGCAGGACAGGGATGGAAGATCCATTGTTACTGGTTAATCATTGTCAGCCATTCCGGTGAAAGGTCTGAATCCATTGACTTCAACATGCTCTGGACACCGACTTTTCATCGCCATGACGGAAGTGCGGAGGATGACTTATTATACCGATTCCCCATTGAAAAGACACTTATAAGCAGGCAAAAATGAGATTTTCGTGTATTCAAAAAACCGGATTTTTCCGAAAAATCCGGTTTTTCTGAAAAACTTATGTTTCAGATCAATGGCGAATTGGTATTGCACATCAATACCGTTGATGTGCTCCTGAACGGATTGATCCGGACATCCCGAATGCCAGACTGAAAATTTGGGATTCCGCTGATTTTCATCAGAAACGGCATTGATCATCACCCAACTGAAGAGAATAAAAGAAAAAAATGCGTGAAATCTCACTTCATGTAATGGACATTGCGGAAAACGGCATGGCAGCGGGAGCCAGCCGCATTGAAATTCTTGTGAATGAAAACCGATCCGGCAATCTGCTGACAGTGGAAATCAAAGATAATGGCCGGGGTATCCCACCGGATATGCTGGCCAATATCACAGACCCCTTTGTCACCACCCGCACAACCCGCAGAGTGGGAATGGGACTTTCCCTGCTGAAGGCAGCAGCCGAAAGATGCGGCGGACATTTTGAAATTCATTCCGAAGTCGGAAAGGGAACCCGAACCTCGGCCACTTTTCAGTATAATCACATAGATCGTGCGCCATTGGGAGATATGGCAGGAACGGTGATGCTGCTGATTGCCGGACAGCCGGAAATAGATTTTCTCTACACCCATATCATTGACGGAAAGGATTTTGTGCTGGATACAGCCGAAATCAAAGCAGAACTGGGGGATATTTCCATTGCGGAACCCGCTGTCATCCGCCAGTTGAAAGAGTCTGTTGAAGAAATGCTTGCACATTTGTCTGTTGTCAGTGAACAATGAACAGAAGGAGGATAAGGATGAGACTGTTGACACGTTCGGATTTTGACGGACTTGGCTGCGCTGTTCTGTTAAAGGAGGTTGGGGTGATTGATGACATCAAATTCGTTCATCCCAAAGACATCCAGGATGGAAAAATTGAAGTCACGGAAAATGATCTCCTGGCCAATGTTCCCTATGTGAAAGGATGCGGCCTGTGGTTTGATCATCACTCCAGTGAGGAGGAAAGAAAGGCCTATGGAGCATTCAAAGGGGTCAGTGACACTTCGGCCCCAAGTGCAGCGCGTGTGCTTTACAATTATTATGGCGGTGACAAAAAATTCTCTGATCCCCACATCCGAAATCTTGTGGCTGCGGTTGACAAGGCTGATTCTGCGGATTTTACCGCAGAGGAAATTCTCAATCCCAAAGGATGGGTGCTGCTTTCCTTTATCATGGATCCCCGTACCGGTCTGGGACGCTACAAAGATTACAAAATCAGCAATTATAAACTGATGATGGACATGATCGGCTACTGCCGCAACAAATCCGTGGAAGAAATTCTGGAACTGTCTGATGTGAAAGAAAGAGTGAATCGCTATTTTGAGCAGGACAGGCTGTTTCGGGAAATGATCCGGGCCAATACCAAAATCAGCGGCAGGGTAATTATATTGGATCTGAGAAATCAGGAGGAAATCTATACCGGCAACCGTTTCGTGATCTACAGTCTTTATCCGGAGCAGAATATTTCCATTCAGGTCATCTGGGGACTGAACCGACAGAACATAGTCATGACCTGCGGTTACAGCATCATCAACAAAACAGCAAAGGTGGATGTGGGTGCGCTGATGCTCAGATACGGCGGCGGCGGACACCGCCGGGTGGGAACCTGTCAGGTTCCTGTGGAAGACGCGGACAGGGTTCTGGAAGAACTTGTCACGGAAATGAACCGGCAGTGACAGAAAACGGAAATCTCTGCTCCGGCCTGCCCCCTTGGGGCAGGCTGTTTTATATAAAAGAATCCCTCCGGCAGATGATTTTTTTGCACCTTTATCAAAGGAGTCAGGATCGTCTGACAAAACATCTTGCTTTTTCAGCACAGTGATTGTAATTTCGGGAACCATCGGAAGCAGAGGATATTTACTTTCACATATTTTCCGTTTATGCTGTCTGTGGGATAAAATATGAATCAGAACAAAATCAGAGCATTCATCGCGTTTCACCTGCCGGAGAATGTGCGGAAACACATACGGGATCTGCAGGATCATCTGCGCTCCGGCGGACTTCATCTGCGCTGGGTTGCGCCGGAAAACATTCATCTGACCCTCAAATTTCTGGGGGATATAAATCCGTCTGATACAGAGCGGATTGCACAGGCCATGTCTCAGTCCGTGCAGGAAACGTCTCGGCTGCATTTGGGGGCTAAAGGGATTGGTGTTTTTCCGACTGTCCGCAAAGCACGGGTGCTGTGGATCGGCCTGAGCGGGGATACCCATGAACTGATACAGTTGCAGAACCGGCTCGATGATCGCCTCTCTGATCTGGGATATGAAAAAGAATCCCGGCCTTTCAAAGCCCATCTGACCCTTGCAAGGGCAAAGGAAAGTCCTGATCCAAAAGAACTGGTGCAGGCAATGGAAAAATTCGCTTCCTTTGCCTCCCCGGATTTTTCTGCGGAGGAACTGATTCTCTGGCAGAGCCAGTTGAAACCTTCGGGTGCGGTTTATACAAAACTGAGAAGTGTTTTTCTGGCATCCTGCTGACAAAAAAAGGTTCTCCATAGTTTTTTGCGGAACAGACAGGGCAGATATTATTTCAGCCACGAATAAACACGAATTTTCACGAATTTTCATAATCAGCAGTCCGGCAAAAAATTTCGGATTCAATGATTTCAGAAACCTGTAAATCCCTGCCTGAAAATTCGCATATATGATTTCAGAAGGCTGCATTTTCACAGCCCGGAAATCAGAAAAAACTGCCGGACTGCTGACAATTCGTGTTTATTCGTGCAGATTCGTGGCTGAATGGGCAGGGGTAAACATGCTCTGTTCCTGACGGAATACGATATATAATATTCCCGTTCGGTAAAAAAACAGAAAAACTGACTTGTATTCCACAATTTTTTCCCGAACGGGAATATCAGCAAAACAATATGAAATCTGAAAAAGATTTCAGCAAAGAAATTTTCCGACCACGCTGTTTTCCTGCCACGAAGACGCAAAGACACAAAGTTTCACAAAGATTTAATGCCCAATTATTTTTCAGATTTCATATAAGATTATGGATATAAAGGAAATTGGAAAAATTATCAGGGAAAAAAGGAAGAAATGGGGATTCACGCAGGCAGAGGCCGCAGGCATGTGCAATGTGGGGGTGCGCTTTCTGTCCGAGCTGGAAAACGGCAAAGCCACCCTTCAGATCGGCAGAGTGGTGCATGTGATCGAGGCATTCGGATTTGATTTGAACCTGACAGACAGATCGGAAAGATGAAACCGCTTGCAGTGTTTATAAATGACACACGGGCAGGAAGATTGTGGCAGGATGAAAAACAGCGCATTGTTTTTCAGTACAGTGCAGATTATCTGAATATGCCGGATTCCCACCCGCTTTCCCTGTCCCTTCCGCTTCAGGACAGGGCTTTTGATTCGGATGCTGCCCGCCCTTTTTTTTCCAATCTGCTGCCTGAAGGCGATATTCGGGACAGAATAGCCTGGTTTGTTCAGGTTTCCAAAAAAAATGACATGGCTCTTCTGGAAAAAATCGGACAGGAATGCGCGGGTGCGGTTTCTGTTCTGCCGGAGGGAATAGAGCCTGATTCCAAAGGCGGTTATATTCCCCTTTCTCCTGAAGAACTGGATGAAATAACAGATTTGGAATCCCGTCCTCCGCTTCTGGTCAGCCGGAAGGAACTGCGGCTTTCCCTTGCGGGAGCGCAGGATAAACTCCCGGTTTTCATCAAAAAAAACTGTTTTTTTCTCGCATCGGGAAACAAACCGAGTTCCCATATCATCAAACCTCAGAACCGGTATTTTGAAGATATGGTGCAGAATGAGGCATTCTGCATGATGCTCGCAAAAGCGGCAGATCTGCCTGTTCCTCCTGTTTTCATCCGCAAAGGAATCCGGAACGCTCTTTATATCATTGAGCGTTATGACAGGATAAGACATGCGGATGACAGTGTTTCCCGGATACATCAGGAGGATTTCTGTCAGGCAATGGGGCTGCTTTCCCATCAGAAATACCAGAGTGAGGGAGGTCCGGGACTGGCAGACTGCTTTGATCTGATCCGGAAAAACAGCGCACAGCCCCTCATTGACAGAAAAAGGCTGATGGAATGGGTGATTTTCAATTTTCTTATCGGCAATGCAGATGCCCATGTCAAAAATATTTCCCTTCTGTTTCATGGCAGGAAGGTATCTCTTGCTCCGTTTTATGATCTGATTTCAACCCTTGTATATCCGGATTTGAATGACAACATGTCCATGAAAATCGGAAAAGAAAACCGTTTCCGGTTTCTTCAGGCGCGTCATTGGGAGCGTTTTGCACAGGCAGTTGATGTGAAACCCGGATTTCTGTTTTCCACTGCTCTTCAGATGGCGGAAAAAGTGAAAAAAGAATCTGCAAAACTTGCAGGGCAGTTTGTTCCCCAGTACGGAGGCAAAAAGGTGATTGAGGGAATCTGTGAAATCATAGCAAAGAATGCCGCGTTTTTTTAAACCGGTTTTCCGGAACCTCCCGCAAAATAAAAGAAAACATTCTGTTTTCAGTCATATGCCTGTAACTTTCGGCATTCATCAGAAAAACAGGTGTTCTTTACTTTTAACGCTTTTCCGTGTATGTTCCGGCAGCGGACATATTCACGCCGGAGTTTCTGAAAAAATGACCACATGCGGGATTGTCAAAAATCTGGGCATAATCCGGAATAGGTAGTGGGACTTTTTATGCTGATTTTTTTAATTTATAATTCAATATATTATTTAGAATCAGTATAAGCAGTATTATGGATGTATCACTTAACATATTGTATTTGTTATATACAGACAAAATCAGCTTGTTTTTAAAAATATAATAATATTAATTGGTTATTTTTTTATCAGTATGTGCAGACCCACTACCCAGAAAAAGGAATTGACAGATTTTTACAAAAATCTGTCAGACTGTAATTCGAAAGCATGGAGTTACAAAGGAACAAAGGTGTTTATACTGATCCAATTTTGGTTTTCTTTGGCACGAAAATTGCAAAACTGAGAAAACATCCCTTTCCGGACCTGTTTCCGCAGATTTTCCGGATCAGAACAGTCATTTTTCCGCAGTCCGGGCTGAAGGCAAAAAGTATGCCGGAGAAAACCAAAATTGGATCAGTATATAAACGGCAATAAGGAGTTGACAGATAAAGAAAAGAATCTGATTCTTAACTTAATCGCTGTGTTTGAACTTTCAAAATCAGAGGGTTCGCAGAAAATCAAAGAGATTGAAAGCAATCTTATGGAAAATTCACATAATCCGTAAATCTGGAATGAACAGAACGACTGTCGGAAATCATCATCAAGCAAGCAGCCGGTGACGCGGGCAATCCGCATCATTATATATTATTTTTAACCCAACGCATAATATTCCATTATGAAACAGATTCACATATTTCAGGAGGATCGTATGAGTGGTTCAGCAGAACGGCAGAAGGCCGTGGAAAGTGCCATGTCCCAAATCGAACGTCAGTTCGGCAAGGGTTCCATCATGAAACTGGGAACCAGGGAAGTGATTGAAGTTCCTGTGATTCCTTCGGGTTCCCTTGCGTTGGATCGGGCATTGGGAATCGGGGGGTATCCCAGAGGACGCGTGATTGAGATTTTCGGGCCGGAATCATCAGGAAAGACCACTCTGGCTCTCCATGCTGTGGCAGAAGCTCAGAAACAGGGCGGAATTGCAGCCTTTATTGACGCGGAGCATGCGCTGGATACGGTTTATGCCAGAAAACTGGGTGTAAACTGTGATGATCTGCTGGTGGCACAGCCGGATACCGGGGAACAGGCTTTGGAAATCGCAGATATGCTGGTGCGCAGCGGCGGCATTGATGTGCTGGTCATTGACTCGGTTGCAGCTTTGGTTCCCCGTGCGGAAATCGAGGGAGAAATGGGAGATGCGCATATGGGACTGCAGGCCCGGCTTATGTCCCAGGCATTGCGGAAACTGACCGGAACCATTGGCAAAACCATGACTTCCGTGATTTTCATCAACCAGATTCGCATGAAAATCGGGATCGTGTTCGGCAATCCGGAAACCACGACCGGGGGCAATGCCCTGAAATTCTATTCTTCGGTGCGTCTGGATATCCGGCGCACCTCTTCCATCAAAGACGGTCAGGAACTCATCGGCAACCGCACCAAAGTGCGGGTGGTGAAAAACAAAATGGCCGCGCCCTTCAAAGAGGCTGAGTTTGACATCACTTACGGGGAAGGCATTTCCCGTGTGGGTGATCTGCTGGATATGGGCGTGGAAACCGGCGTGATCGAGAAAAGCGGTTCCTGGTATTCCTACAACGGCGAACGAATTGGTCAGGGACGGGAAAATGTGAAGAAATATTTCACCGAAAAACCCGATATTTACAATGAAGCCCTGCAAAAAGTCAGAAGCAATATGGGCATTTCCAAAGCTCCGTCCGGTTCCCCGGATGATCTTCCTCCGGAAGAAGGCGAATAAACTGCAGACTGCCGGAAGAACATTCCGGGGCACTGCTTGATCAGAGAGGATGCGGTGCAATTCCCGGACTGCCCTGTTTCCGGAATCATGATCCAAGTCCCCATATAATGGAGAAAGCATGACAGGCAACGAAATACGCAGACAGTTTTTGGATTATTTTAAAAAATACAATCATCAGGTGGTACGGAGTTCTTCCCTGGTTCCCCAGGATGACCCCACCCTGCTTTTCACCAACGCGGGCATGGTCCAGTTCAAACGCACGTTTCTGGGCGAGGAGAAACGGGACTATGTGCGGGCTGCGACCTCACAGAAATGCGTGCGCGCAGGCGGAAAGCACAATGATCTGGAAAATGTGGGATACACAGCCCGGCATCACACGTTTTTTGAAATGCTGGGCAATTTTTCCTTTGGGGATTATTTCAAGGAAAAAGCCATTGAATTTGCATGGGAACTGCTCACGGAAGGCTATGGGCTGAAAAAACAGGATTTGTGGGTTTCCATTTTCCTTGATGATGATGAGGCGGATCAGCTCTGGCAGAAAGTGGCAGGCGTTTCAGCAGATCGCATTGTGCGCTTTGGGGAAAAGGACAATTTCTGGGCTATGGGCGACACCGGTCCCTGCGGTCCATGCTCGGAAATTCACATTGACCGGGGCGCGCACATGGCCTGCGGTCCCAACTGCAAAATCGGATGTGACTGTGACCGGTTTCTGGAAATCTGGAATCTGGTGTTCATGCAGTTCAGCCGGGACGCATCCGGCAAAATGACGCCTTTGCCCAAACCCAGCATTGACACAGGCATGGGACTGGAACGCATTGTTTCCATTCTCCAGAACGCGCCGACCAACTATGATACGGATCTCATGCGTCCCATCATGGAAAAAACCGGTGAACTTTCCGGCAGAAATCTGGGCGGGGCAAAGGATTCGGATGTGGCCATGAAGGTCATTGCGGATCATTCCCGCGCGATGGCTTTTCTCATCGGAGACGGGGTTCTGCCTTCCAATGAGGGCCGGGGCTATGTGCTGCGCCGGATTATGCGCCGTGCCATCCGTTACGGCAGAAACATCGGCCTGACCAGACCTTTTCTCCATGAAACCGCAAAGGTGGTGTTTGACATTATGAAGCCAGCGTATCCGGAACTTTCCGAGGCGCAGGCTTTTATCACCAATGTCATTGAAAATGAGGAAATCCGCTTTTCCGAAACGCTGGACAAGGGACTGACACTGCTCAATGAAACTTTGGGAGAAATGGAAGCCAAAGGACAGACACAGGTTCCGGGTGATGTGATTTTCAGACTCTATGACACCTTCGGATTTCCGGTTGACATTGTGCGGGATGTGGTGCGCGATCAGCAGATGAGTCTGGACATGGAAGGATTTGACAGACAGATGGCCGGGCAGCGGGAGCGTTCCCGCACCGTGGTCAGTTTCACTTCCCTTGCCGAAGCATACAAAAATCTCTCTGCCAAAGGTGTGAAACCGGAGTTTGTTGGGTATCAGGCAGCAGCCGCTGAATCTGAAATCCTGCTCATGGTGCAGAACGGAAAGGAAGTGGAAAAAGCCTCGGCAGGTGAAATTGAAATGGTTACAGCCAAAACCCCGTTTTATGCAGAATCCGGCGGTCAGATGGGGGATAAGGGAACCATTTCTGCCAACAATTTTGAAATGCGGGTCACAGATACGGTCAAAGACCCGACAGGACTGATTATCCACAGAGGCGAAGTCATTTCCGGAACCGTGTCCAAAGGTGAAAATGTGATTATGGCAGTGGATACGGACGATCGCAATGCCACAGCCCGGAATCATACCGCTACCCATATTCTCCATGCCATGCTCCGCAAAGTGATGGGGGACCATGTCAAACAGGCCGGTTCTCTGGTGTCTGCTGACCGGCTGCGTTTTGACTTTACCCATTTTTCCCAGGTGGATCCGGAAATGCTGGATCAGATTGAGTCTATGGTCAATGAGCGGATTCGCAGAAATGTGCCTGTGCAGATTGAGGAAATGGATGCGGAAAAGGCGTTCCAGACCGGTGCGATGGCGCTGTTTGAGGAAAAATACGGGGATCGGGTGCGCGTCATTTCTTTGGACACCTTCAGCAAGGAACTCTGCGGCGGAACCCACTGCCGTTTCACCGGAGACATTGGTCTGTTCAAAATCCTGAGCGAATCCGGTATAGCCGCAGGCGTGCGCAGAATCGAGGCTGTGACCGGAGCAGGCGCGGTCGAGGCTGTTCAGAAACATGCGTCAATTCTGCGCCAGGCTGCTGCTCTGCTCAGGGAAAAACCGGATGCGCTGGTGCAGAAGGTGGAGAAAACGCTGGCTGAGCAGAAAGCTTTGGAAAAAGAGCTGGAAAAACTCAAGGCCCAGATGGCAGTCATGTCTGTGGCCAGTGTGGATACGGATATACGGGAAGTCAGCGGCGTTAAAGTGCTGTCCCGGAAAGTCGCGGCCGACAATCCCGGTTCGCTGCGGGACGCGGCAGACAAATTCCGGGACAAAATCGGTTCCGG
>CAZDIU010000191.1:0-10745 GCA_964505535.1 uncultured Desulfobacterales bacterium
GCCTTTATGGAAGAAATCAAGAAGCTGGCGGCCTCCAAGAACACCAAAGAAGGCATCGCCCAGGGGATCATCTGCCTCTCCGGGCATCCGCACCAGTTCATTCAGGCTCGGAATCACAGTTCTGCGAAGCGGCTGCTCCGGGTTGTCTTCGGATATGAGACTCATATAATAGGGAGTGATGCCCAGAGGCAGTTTCACATCCTCCTGGGTCAGGGCACGGCGTTCATTTTCAGAAAGCCTTATCATTTTTTCCAGTTCGTCGAGTGTCCGGATACGGTTGCTCACCTGCCAGCGCCAGTCATTCCACTGTTTGGTGGTGATGTGGGAATAAAATCGTTTCCGAAAGGTGCGTGCTGCCGGACTGAGAACTCCGGCACGATAGGAAGGAAAACGGACAATGCGTCCGTTTGTTCTCCTTTTGGGAACAGGAGAGACAGGCAGAAGTTTGAGCCTGGAGTCTGGAGGTTCGTCTTCATTCTCCTCAACAGCATCCGGTGTGTTTTTCATCAGACATTCGTTCATCAGCGGTTTTAAGGCTCCGATCATTTGCAATTTCCCTTATGATAAAATGGTTGTCAGCTATGCCGGGCTGATGCTGAAGTCCGGCGGATCGGAAATGCGGCATGGTGCACCGCAATCCGGATGCGCGGGAATATAATGATTTCTGCAAGAAAAGCAAGAAAAAATCATCACTCAGATCAAATATTTTTTTTATCAACAATATCAAAATATTAATATTTGGAACAAAAGGGGAAAAATGGCCGCCCCTCTGTGGTCAGGCAGGAATGGATTCTTTGTTTTCGGATAAGATCACAGGGGGGCTGAAATTCCTGAAAGAAGGAATTGAGGGGATTTCCTGCAAAAAAATCTTTCTTTGCAGGTCAATCGCCATGACAGACAACTCATTTGCCGATATACAGTTTCTGACCAATGTGAATCATGGTTGTATCCGGCGGCAGTCTGTTCATGTGAAGCAAATCTTTTACACTGATATTATAATGTCTTGCTATGGTGTACAGATTTTCACCCTTTGCCACATGATGGAACCGGGTCGAGGCGCCATCCGGCTTTTTTTTCAGGGCTTTGGCCGTTTTCACCGGTTTTTTGGCAGATTCGGCCCCGGAAGACTGGGGCACGGTTCCGAATCCGGAATCCGCGGCAGCATCGGCAGTGTCTGATGCAGCAGTTCTGAGGGGAGCCACCGGTCTGGGCGGTGCAGACGGGGCAGCGGTTCCGGCCACCTTTCTTTCCAGATTGCCCTGTCTTTTGTCCAGATTGTCCAGTTTGCTGTGAATATTGTCAATGTCCGCAGGCATGGTCATAAAGCGCTGCGCATCCTGTGCAATGGTACCCATCTGCTCATTGACTTTTTCCATATTCCTGAATCTCTGTTCCGCAGTGTTTTCCATCTCTGTCAGCCGGTTTTCCAGTTGGGCCAGACGGCCTTCCAGTATTCTGATTTCCTCTGTTGAACCTTTTTTGTCCGGCAGCAGCAGGATAAAAAAGACAATCAGCGTAATGACACCCGCGAGTGCCAGAACCAGCGGCATGTTGATGTTTTCCATTCCTTTTGGTACAAATTTTTTCATATTTCCTCTCAGAATTCTGAATCTTGGCTTAAAAAGTTGTTTTTTCCGCTTTTGTCTGTCAGAAATTCAACCGGTCCGAAACCGGGTGCTGAATTTTGACACAGCAGTATAGCAGGTATTTGATCGCGTGACAATACCGGATCGTCTGTTTTTATGCGTGAAATTCGAATATCCGTCCATTTTCACAGAATAAAACGGTTTTTCCAATCTCCGCTCCTGCTTGTCCGGCCTTCCTGTTTTGGCAGTGGGCCAAACCGGCTGATTCCGAAGAACCTTTATTCTATGAGTTTATATTTCTTTCTGATTTCTTTTGCCCTCATCCCGTTGAAATGCCACCACTCGGTCTGCAATGGCAGGAATCCGGCCTCGATCATGACAGAGCGGAGCAGTTTTCTGCTGTTCACCTGTTCCTGGGTCAGTTTTCCCTGTCTGAGAAATCTTTCGTCATACCGGGGCTGGGCAAATTCTCCGAAATGATCAAAACCTGTGCCCATATCCAGTTCCCGGCCCTGGGCATCCGCAATGCTCAGATCCACAGCCGCTCCATAATTGTGAAGGGAACCGGAAACCGGATTTGCCACATAGGACTGTGCAGGCGTGCCTTTGACCAAATCCCACATCTGCCGCTGAAAACGTCTGGGTCTGACCCCATCAAAGACAATCAGACTCCATTCCGGATGTTTTTTCTTCAAAATTCTTTGGGCATTTGCCAATTTCAGGGCGATTTCCCTTTGCAACCAGCATTTTTCCAGGTCTCCGTATAGATCCTGACCCAGAAAATTGTCTGCCGAGGAATATTTCAGATCCACCCGGATGCCCGGATCAAGACTGTGAATATTCACCAGTCCGTTTCTGCGGAAAAGTTCTTCAGGCTCTTCTGTTCCGGATATGGCCTGTCCGCAGAGACAGATATGGAAGACAAAGATATACACCAGACTGTGCCTAATCATAATGTATGCACATGCACCTGGGAATGAAAATTAAATGCCTTCCTTATTTTTGTCATACCCGCGAAAGCCGGTATCCAGAACATCTTGAAAATACTGGATTCCGGCTTACGCCGGAATGACGGGTGTGTTATCAAATACAATTTCTGCACTCCTCCGGAAAGTTTTCGATCTGCTGGGAATCGCAGGAGCAGATTCCGCCTGTGTATCCGGAAACTGCTCCTGCAGAAATGCGGTAAAATTTATGCACATGCACCTGGGAATGAAAATTAAATAACGTCCTTATTTTTGTCATACCGGCGAAAGCCGGTATCCAGAACAGCTTGAAAATACTGGATTCCGGCTTACGCCGGAATGACGGATATGTTATAAAATTTTCCTTTTTTACAGCCGGTTGCATGGAATATTTGCCAGACGTTCTTCCATATCATCATCAATGGCATCGGCAAACTGCTCCAGAGAATAGCGGGAACTGCATGACCTGCAGTACAGATAGGTTCTCCGTCAGGAACGCTGGACAGTGAGGGGGCTGCCGCAGTCGGGACAGTCTCTGCTCTGATATTTGCGCTTTGGGCTGTAAGAAAAAAATTTCATTTTCATCCTCCGATTTCCTTGTCAATTGCTGATTTCTATCCTCTGTCCCGCTTCTCTGTATTTTTTCCTCAGTCTGGGTTTTTCAATTTTCCCGGTGGGATTGCGGGGCACATCATCAAAAAAGATTTTCCTGGGACGTTTGTAACGGGCCAGCCCCCTGCAGAAATCCCTGATCTCCTCCTCTGACAGCACTTTTCCGGGTTTGACTTTGACCACAGCCGCGACAATTTCCCCGAGCCGATCATCCGGAACACCGATAACAGCCACATCCTGGATTCTGTCCAGATTCATCAGAAAATCTTCCACTTCCACAGGAAAGATGTTTTCCCCGCCTGTGATGATGACATCCTTTTTCCGATCCACCAGCCAGAGAAATCCCTCTTCATCCGCGCGGGCAATGTCCCCTGTGCAGAGCCATCCGTCTGAAAGAACCGCGGCCGTGGCTTCGGGATTTTTGTAATACTCCTGCATTACGCCCGGGCCTTTGACCAGCAGTTCCCCTGTTTCCCCGGGCGGAACCGTTTTTCCGTCCAGTCCCGCAATCCGGCATTCCCAGTCAAAACCCGGCACACCGATGGCGCCGACCTTGTGAATGTTTTCCATGCCCAGATGCACACAGCCCGGGCCGGTGGCCTCGGTAAGTCCGTAATTGGTGTCATACGCGTGATGGGGAAAAATCTGTTTCCATTTCCGAATCAGGGCAGGCGGAACCGGCTGCGCGCCAATGTGCATCAGACGCCACTGAGCCAGTTGATAATCCTCAAGCCGGATTTCACCGTTTTCCACTGCAATGAGAATATCATGGGCCCAGGGAACCAGCAGCCAGACCACTGTGGCTCTTTCCTCGGAAACAGCCTCCAGTATCCATCTGGGTTTGACGCCCCTGAGAATCACAGCCTTTGCGCCCACCAGAAAATTGCCGAACCAGTGCATCTTGGCTCCGGTGTGATAGAGCGGGGGAATGCAGAGAAAATTGTCCGCATGGGTCTGCAGATGGTGCCGGTTTTCCGCATAGCAGGCAAATTCCAGATTCCGGTGGGTCAGACGCACAGCCTTGGGCTTTCCTGTGGTTCCGGAGGTGAAATACAGCGCGGCCGTGTCATACAGACTGATTTCCGGACAGGAAAAAGCAGGGCTGTCTTCGTCTTCCTCCAGAATTTTCTGCAGGGATTCAGCCCAGTCAGGACGCATTTCTTCCGGGCCTGTGAAAATCCAGGCGGAAACACTTTGATCCAGTTCCGCTTTCACCTCTGCCAGACGATCTGTGAATTCCTCTCCGAAAACAAGGGCTTTTGCCTCTGAAATCCGTGTGCACCGGGCAATGGCCGGAGACAGAAACCGGAAATTGAGCGGCACTGCCCAGGCTCCGGTGCGCAGAATCCCAAAATACACGGGCAGCCATTCCATGCAGTTGGTCATCAACTGCACCACCCGGTCCCCTTTCCGGATTCCCCGTTTCCAAAGCGCATGGGCAATGGCATCGGCCTGACGGTCAAATTCCCCCCAGGTGATTTCCCTGCGGATATTTTTTTCCGGCTCCCGTTCGATCAGGGCCGTCTCTTTTTCATAGCATCCTGCGTTTCGGCGCAGTATTTCCGTGATAATCATAAAATCCTTTCCTTTCATGGAGGGGAAAATTAGCAGAACTGCATAAAATGTCAACCGTTTTCAGGAAAGAGAGACCGGCGCGGCAGGATTGGCAAAAGGGTTTTTGCATTTGGGAAGGAGTGCCAGATTGAAAATCTGGCAGCATACATGGACAGCACGGCAATTTTTCCATTTGAACCATCTGAAATATAAAAAATATTTCTGGCAGTCCAATCTGTCAGCAAGGTGCGGCGTTTTCCGAAAAACCGGATTTTTTTGAAAAAAATCCGGTTTTTTGAATACCCGAAAACATTCGGCTGCGTGCTCAGATTTGTCAGACAGGATTGCGTCTGATGGTGGAGATAGCTTGGCTTACCGCTTTCTGCCCACATGCGCCACCGCAATGCCGTTTGTGAGCAGCCTGTATTTCACTTGGGAAAAACCGGTTTCCCGGAAGACTTCTGAGAGTTCATCGGGCAGCAGAAACAGGCGGATGGTTTCCGGCAGGCAGGTGTATGCGGTTTTGGAACCCACCAGCAGATCGCCGAGAAACGGCATGATGTGAAAGGAATAAAAATCATACAGAAAGCGGAACCAGGGCCAGACCGGTTTGGAAAATTCCAGACACAGGAAGCGTCCGCCCGGTTTCAGTACCCGGTGCATTTCCCGGAAAGCCTGTTTCATATGGGTGATGTTCCGGATGGCAAAACCCACCATGACCGCATCAAAGGTATTGTCCGGAAAACAAATCTGTTCCGCATCCCCCTGCACACAGGCAATGCGTTTCCGGTGAAACGCTCTGGAAGATTTTTCCCGTCCGGCTTTCATCATTTCCCAGTTGATGTCATACAGAATCACTTTGCCGGACACACCTGTTTTTTTATCCGCGAGAATGGACAGATCCCCGGTTCCGCCGCAGACATCCAGAACCCTGTGGCCGGGTTTGATGCCAAGCATCCGGACAGCCTCAAATTTCCAGAGATAATGAATGCCCATGCTCAGCAGCGTATTCATCATGTCATATTTGGCAGCCACAGAATTGAAATGCCGCCGCACCCGCTCGGCTTTTTGGGATTCCTCCAGTTCCTCGGAACCGAAACGGGCTTTTCCGGCCTCAATGATGTGTTCGTCCAACTGCTCCCGGCGTCTGTTTCTGTCAAACCATATGCTGCTGTCAGGATTCATCAGTTTGTCTCTTTTCATTTTTTCTGCGGAATTCATGGGAAAAATTTTTGTCATAAAGTCTGGATTTCTGTCCTGCCTGCTGCAGATTCGGATCCAGTGCGGGACCCACCAGAATCAAAGCCTGCTTGCGGATCTTCTCCTTTTTCACCACATCAGCCAGTTCCCCCACTGTGGTGCGGAAAATTCTTTCATCCGGATGACTGACACAGCAGGCTATCGCTGCAGGGGCCTGGGATCCGTATGTTTTTGACAGAATTTCCGTAACCTCCGCAATCATGGAAATACTGAGATAAATGCACAGGGAAGCACTGTGCCGGGCAAGGGATTCCAGATTTTCAGCATCCGGAACCGGTGTTCGTCCGGCCATGCGGGTAAGAATCAAAGTCTGGGTGATTTCCGGCAGGGTGTATTCTATGCCCATCGCGGCAGATGCAGCGAATGCTGCCGTAACGCCCGGTATGACCTGAAAGGGAATGGCATCGCGGCTGAGTTCTGCGATCTGTTCGGCAATCGCGCCATACAAAGCCGGATCGCCCGTATGCAGACGCACCACCTTCTTTCCGGCAGTATAAGCATCCCGCATCATGGACACAAATTCTTCCAGATGCAGGGATGCACTGTTGATGTGCTCACATTCGGGTTTGGTCCACCGCAGAAGGGCTTCCGGTACCAAAGACCCCGCGTAAATGACCAGATCGGCATCGGCAAGAGCCTTCAGTCCCTTGACAGTAATCAGTTCCGGATCGCCGGGGCCTGCGCCCACAAAAAGAATCGGATGGTTCATCTCAAAAAGCTCCTAGCTGGCAGGAGGAAATTCTGATTTGCAGGGATTCACAGGCTGCTGCAACCTCCAGACGGCTCAGTCCGGATTTATCTGCAAGTTCCCACGCGTCCGAACAGGACAGTCTGCTGTTTTTGAGTGCTGCACGGATGGCTTTTTCCAGTTCCGGAGCCACATGCTGGGCAGGGTTGACAATTCTTTTCTCCGGATAATAACCGAACAGTCCCAACTGGCATTTGTTAATCCGGTACTGTCCCAGATCAAGGGCCACACCGACCAAAGCCGGACTCACTTTCAGATCCTGTGCAATCCGGTGAGCTGCTGCGCAACTGACCCTGCCATCCCCGGCCTTTGATTTCAGGGCTTCTGCCACAGCCGGATCCGCTTTGATTTCCGGCCCATGCTTGGACACCAAATCCTTTTTATGCTGATATTCCATCGGATTCCTCTTTCTCCCTGCATTTTTCAGCCACCAGTTTTTTCTCAATGGCGTTTCTCAGATGCTGCCAGTTTCGCACCAGCAGTCTGTTGTGAGAGATATTATCTAAGGATCTTTCTATATCCCGGATACATTTTTCTGTTTTTTCAAAACTGTCTTCCATACGGATATCCTTTTCTGTGTTTCAATGTGATCCCAAATGAACCTGCCAAGGCAGATTCTGAGGAGGTCATACCAATTCCCCATTGATTTAATACAATACCGCCGCTTTTTCACCGGGTTAACCCGCTGTTCCCCTCCCTCCGGGAGGGGTGTCAGTTCATCGGCATTGGGGAAAAAATGACTGAACTGCATAAAGTCAATGGCGATTTGGTATCACACCATCCTGAGTTTTGTTTGCCTTCCGGAAATGATTCAGGACAAGGGCATCTGTGCTTTTCCGAATCCCAGTTCTGCATCGGATTTGCGCACATAGCAGGGCGTGAATCCTGCCGTATCATCCCAATCCCCTTTCTGAAAGCGTTCCCAGGCCAGCCGGGCCACCACAGATGCCCGGAGGATACTGTTTTCCGCAGGAGCGAAAACTGCGCATTCCCCCAGCTTTTTCCGGATAAGATCCCGATAAAGTTCTGCACCGTTTCCCACAAAAAGGGTGGGGTTGTCAATGCCGGAAATGGCTGATTCCGGAGCAAGAGACTGTTCTTCGCAATCTTTTTTCATCAGACCGGATACATAATGGTAACGGGCACAGTAAACCTCTCCCCTGCGCGCATCTGTGAGAACGCACACCGGCCAGGGACTCATACTGACCTGTGCAGCCAGCACATCCGTAACCAAAATCCCGGCCAGGGGCTTCCCTGCGGCCATTGCCATGCCCTTGACCGTGCTGATGCCGATGCGCAGCCCTGTAAAACTGCCCGGACCTGCGGATACGGCAAATCCGTCCACCTGCTGCGGACTGACACCGCACAGACGGCACACAGATGCAATCATGTCCATCAGATGCCGGGAATGGGTCTGTTTCCGTGTGCCTGTGATTTCAGCCAGCAGACAGTCTTCGTCAGTCAGGGCAACACTGCAGCTGTCGGTCGCTGTATCCACTGCCAGAATGATCATGATCTGACTGTTTTCTTCTTTTTGCCGGGTTTTTTCTGAACGATATTTTTCATGAAGTCCTTTCCCAGGGCAAGAGGCAGCACCTCATCCATATTCTTTACGGGAATAAAGGTTATCTTCCGTTTCACATTCTGGGGAACCTCTTCCAGATCTTTTTTGTTTTTTTCCGGAATGATAATGGTGCGTATGCCGCCGCGCAGGGCACCCAGGGCTTTTTCCTTGAGACCGCCGATGGGAAGGACCCTGCCCCGGAGCGTGATTTCGCCGGTCATGGCCACATATTTGTCCACCGGAGTGCCGGTAATCACGGACAGAAGCGCTGTGGCCATGGCAATGCCCGCAGAAGGGCCGTCCTTTGGAATGGCGCCGGCCGGCACATGGATATGAATGTCAAAGTTTTCAAAATAGTTTTCCTCCTGCCCGAACGCGCTGAGATGGGAACGAATGTAACTCACTGCGGCTCTGGCGGATTCCTGCATGATCTCACCTATCTGGCCCGTGATGATCAGTTCCCCTTTTCCGGCAAACAGGGATGCCTCAATATACAGCACCTCACCGCCGACCTCGGTCCAGGCCAGACCTGTGGAAAGCCCGATCTGACTTTCCTCCTGATCCATTTCCGGAAAGAATTTCGGCGGCCCCAGATATTTGTGCAGACTGCTTTTGGTGATGACAAAAGGCCCTTTTTTCCCCTCAGCGATTTTCCGGGCAGTTTTCCGGCAGACGGTCCCGATTTCCCGCTCCAGGTTCCGCAGACCGGCCTCAGAGGTGTATTCATTGATAATCTGCCCCAGCGCCCCGGAAGTGAAGGTGATGTTTTTGGGTTTGAGTCCGTTTTCCCTGATTTGCCGGGGAATCAGATGCTTTTCGGCTATGGCCTGCTTTTCCTCCTCTGTATAGCCCGAAAGACGGATAACCTCCATCCGATCCAGCAGGGCTGAGGGAATGGTGTCTGTCATATTGGCTGTAAGGACAAACATCACATTGGAAAGATCAAAAGCCAGGTTCAGATAGTGATCACTGAAATTTGCGTTCTGTTCCGGATCCAAAGCCTCCAGCAGGGCAGAGGAAGGATCCCCCCGAAAATCTGAACCCAGTTTGTCAATTTCATCCATCATGAACACCGGGTTGCTGGTTCCGCACTGCTTCATGCCCTGGAGAATTCTTCCCGGAAGAGCGCCCAGATAGGTGCGGCGGTGTCCTCTGATCTCAGCCTCATCCCGCACACCGCCTAAGGAAATGCGGACAAATTTCCGTTTGATGGCACTGGCAATGGCTTTTCCCAGAGAGGTTTTGCCCACGCCCGGAGGCCCCACAAAGCAGAGAATGGGGCCTTTCATGGCCGGATTGAGTTTGCGCACGCTTAGATATTCCAGTATGCGGTCCTTGATCTTGTCCAGACCGTAATGATTTTTGTTGAGTTCCTTCTGCGCATTGGCGATGCTGAGCATATCCCTGGTGGATTTTTTCCAGGGCAGTTCCACCAGCCAGTCCAGATAGGTGCGCACAATTGCGGCTTCAGAAGATTCGGGATGCATCTGATCCAGCCTTCTGAGCTGGACACTGGCCTCCTCTTCGGCTTCTTTGGTCATCCGGGCTTTTTTGATCTTTTTCTGATATTCCTCCACCTCCTGGGCTCTCTCGTCAGTTTCCCCCAGTTCCCGGTTGATGGCCCGCACCTGTTCCCGCAGAAAATAATCCCGCTGGCTTTTGGATATTTCATCCTTCACATCTGACTGAATTTTGGCCTGCATGGCCGAGAGATCCATTTCCCGTGACAGAAATTCATTGACTTTCCGGAGCCGTTCCACCGGATCAATGATTTCCAGGATCATCTGGGATTCTTCAAGTTTCAGCCGCAGATTGGTGGAAACCAGATCCGCAAGCTTCCCCGGATCCTCGATGCTTTCCAGAATGGCACTGACCTCTCCGCTCATTTCTCCGCGCAACGACAGGATTTTCTCGGAAAAATCCCGCACATTGCGCATAAGGGCCTCGATTTCCAGATTGGATTCCGGCACCGGAGGTTCTTCCATCACCTCCACTTTCACCCGGAACCAGGAACGTTTCCGGACATATTCGGTTATTTTTGCCTTTGCAACACCCTGAATCAAGGCCTTGAGACGTCCGTCCGGCAGTTTGAGTATCCGCAGCACACGGCCCACCGTGCCCACGGCAAAGATATTTTCAGGGGCCGGATCTTCCAGGCCCGGATCTTTCTGTGTCACCAGCAGCAGAAAATTGTCCTTTGCAACAGCTTCCTCGACCGCACGGACCGATTTTTTCCGTCCGACAAACAGAGGAAGCAGCATATCTGTGAAAATCACCACATCCCTCACGGGCATCAGCGGCATGAATTCTGGAATTGCTTCTTTCCGATCTTCCTCTTCAATAATACTGAGCAGATCGTCTTTGTCCGTTTCAGCCATTCTTTCTCCTGTCATATTCATAAATAATTGGGGCAGAGGTTCATCTCCGCTGATTCCATGCATGAATCCGCTGCCTGT
>CAZDIU010000192.1:0-10706 GCA_964505535.1 uncultured Desulfobacterales bacterium
AACCTGTGACCCTCGGCTTGTAAGGCCGATGCTCTCCCAACTGAGCTACCCGCCCTTTTTACCTCTGTCAGAAGTTCATGGGCTGTTCCCCATAAAGACTCGGCATATATACCAGCTTGTCCGGACAATGTCAAGCAGGATTTTTACCCCGGATGATTTTTTTATCTCCGCGGGAACCATGAAAATGAAATATGTCAAAAACCGGATGGTCAGGCAAAAAACAGCATTCCCGGCAGGCAGATCGGAAAATAGCCTCCGTCACCTGTTCCGGTGTGAAGCACGGGAACAGAATTTG
This sequence comes from uncultured Desulfobacterales bacterium, assembly GCA_964505535.1. GTDB lineage: Bacteria > Desulfobacterota > Desulfobacteria > Desulfobacterales > Desulfococcaceae > JAABRU01. The sequence continues at coordinate 296 of CAZDIU010000192.1, forward strand.
GGGTTTGCCTTGGGAAAAGATTGCTGCTATAAAAAAATCATAAAAATTACCCCAAAAATCACAGGAGGGTTCCCATGGCAGTCCCGGCACTGAAAAGTAATGGATATACCTATGAGGATTATCAGAACTGGCCGGATGGGGAACGATGGGAGATCATTGACGGAGAGGCTTATGATATGAGTCCGGCTCCGCTGATCCGGCATCAGCGTATCACGGGAAATTTCTTTTATGTCCTGAAAAACAGCATTGACCGCCAATGCCCGGTTTTTGACGCTCCCACAGATGTGGTGTTTGATGAATACAATGTGGTGCAGCCGGATGTGTTTGTCGTATGCGACCGGAATATCATCACAGAAAAAAACATACAGGGGATTCCGGTTCTGATTATTGAAGTGACTTCCCCTTCCACATCCCTGAAGGACAGAAGAGAAAAGAAAAATCTCTATGAACAATTTGGGGTAAAGGAATATATCATCGTGTTTCCGGAAGACCGTACAGTGGAAAGATACGTTCTTAAAAACGGGGCTTACGGCCCGGCTGAGATATTCAACTGGGACGAGGAACTGCCCCTGATTTCCTTTGATTTGAAGATTCCGCTGTGGGAAATATTTGAAAGGGAAAAAAACAGTTTGAGGCCGGGCAGTGCATGAATCCGGACAGACTTCAGGGAAGCGGAAGTTCTTAAAATACCGGATGGTTCAGATGCCGGGTGTCAGGTTTCAGGAAATAAACACTGAAACCTCAAAACCGGGATGTCAGCAATTTCCAAATCCCTTACAGCATCCCCGCGTCTTTTAAAATGCTTCCTGCCATTTCCCGGACGCGGGGATCAGAGGCGGCCAGCATTTCTCCTGCCAGTGGATTATATCTCTTTGATTTCAGGCACGCGATCAGGCGCAGCACCCGCATGTGCATCTGCCTGTCTCCGCCGGAGAGCAGCAGACGCAGGGATTCATACTCTGAGAGCATTTTCATTCCCCGCGGATCCGGAATATGCCCAGGTCCTGCGGGCGCGGACTCAACAATGGGAATGATGACCCTGCGCAGATTTGTCTCCAGCAGATTGTCCAGAAATTCCACCGCACTGGATCGCAAATCCGCCCTTTCACTCTGCAGGTTCCGGTACACATCGGAAATCTCCTGGGGCGGATATTTGAGACCCAGAAGTCCGAATATTCTTTCCAGATTGTCATCCAGGCGTTTTTCCAGAGAATGGATCAGCTGCTCCCTTGCCTCACAAACGTCCTGCCTGTCTTCCTGTGCTGCCCCGGTTCCGGGAGATGGGGAAGGCTGGAACCCCGCAGCATCTGCCGGGGACGGGTGATGGGCGGAACCCGCGCCATTTCCGGAATTCTGAAACTGACTGTAAAGCACGGTCAGCAAATCCAGATGCTCTCTGGCCTCTTCCAGTATGGTGCGGACAATGCGGCGGTCATCAAAGCGCAGAAAGGGAAAATGCACCCGGATATGATTCATGGCCCGTACCACCTCACAGCGGATGACCGGATCAGGATGGCGGATGTTCAGGCTCAGAATGTCTGCTGCCTTCTGCTTTCCCATTTGCGCGAGAATATCCGGAATCTGTATCCGGACAGTGTAATCCGCAAAGGGATTGTTGAGCCACTGAGCCAGTATGTCTCCAATATCCGGCCCCAAATCTTTCATCGCTCGGGCTGCGGTTTTCCGAAATTCTTCCTTTGCCAGAAAGGGCATGAGCACAGAAATGAAATCCTTTCTGCGGGTTTCCCCGGCTCCGCGGATCGCTGCCCTTATAACATCTGTGTCCGGATCATTGAGAAAAATATGCAGATGGGGATGGAAATCCGGGAGATTGGCAGCGCCGATGACCCGTGCGCAGTTCATGCGGATAAAACGGGCTTCTTTCTGATCCTGAATCTGATACGCGGCAGTCAGATTTTCTTTGAGTATGCCGCAGAGATCAAACAGGGTTTTGAGTTTCTGATTGCCCCGTGTTTCCCAGGCCAGCGCCAGAAGCGCAGCCCCCCGGATTCGGTAATCCTCATGCCGCAGATACTCCCGTATCAGGGATTTTTCCTTTTCTCCGGGATGCCGGAACAGGTAGTGAAGCGCCTCAGTTTTCACCTTCTGGTCCGGATCATGCACAAGCTCCAAAGCCTCCTGCGTGAAATCCGGCTGTTTGCAGAAATAGACATTGCGCAGCACTTCCCGGCGCACGCTGGGTTCCGGATGCAGGAGGAGGTTCCGGTAACAGGGAATAAATCGCTGATCCCGGAGTTCTCTGATCATGATCAGGGTGTTCACTGTACCGGATGCATCCCCTTTTTCCAGAATTTCGCAGCATTCGCCGATAATGCACGGATTTCGGAGATCAGGATGCTTTTCCGTCAGCGGGGAGTTTCCTGCCAGTTTCATGCGAAAGGAGCGGATGTATTCCCTTCGCACCAGAATCACCATATACAGCCAGATTCCAATGAGAAGAATCATCAGCAGACTGACCTGGCGAACCGGAAATGCAAGGGTTTCCGTAAGCAGAAGCAGCAGAAGGCCCCCCAGCCCGGTGGCAAAACTGTCGGCAAAGACATCAATAAAGGATTTTGCCTGCTTTTTGATATCCGAGGGAACCGGCAGAATCAGCAGTTCTATTCCGGATTTGTTAAGGGAATTTTTCAGGCTGCCGTCACAGAGTTTGATGAAGATGGCTGTCCACAGCACAGGATGAATCAGCACCAGCACTGCACCGGCCAGAATGGCCAGGGGGAGAAAAAACAGGGATGCACCCACCCCCAGCCCTGTCACCACCTTGCGGGTGGCTATGACCTGTATGAACAGAGAGGCCGCATTCAGGTTGGACAGCCAGAAACCGAAAAATCCGGCCAGACGGTCGCTGTCCTGTATCTCTGCGGCCGCAATCGCGCTGAACTGATATTCCACCATCCTGCCCGCGATCACGCCAATGCCCAGTATTGCCGCGGTCAGAAGCAGATGCCGGGAATTGCGGATGATATGAAAAGGGCTGTCCGCTGTTTCCCGAATCTGTTTTTCCTGGCGGAATTTCCGCAGAATTTCATCCCGCCGGGACGCGGTCTGAATGGCGCGCACAATGGGGATGCAGATATAAAGAAAACCTGCACAAATCCAGAGCAGATGGACGCTTCCAAGATACTGGGCAGTGAAACGGGTCAGGTATCCGCCGAAAATCCCCCCGGCAATCGCGCCCGTGCCGATAAAACCGAACAGACGCCGGGCCTCCCTGGGATTGAAGAGGGTGTTGGCCAGAATCCAGAACTGGGAGGAGGAAACCAAAGCAAAAATGGCTGTCCACACATAGAAAATGAAAAGCACGGCTCCGCCTGCAACATCTGTGCAGAGCAAAGCCCAGAAAAGAATCAGGGAAACCACGGCCAGCCAAAGGGTGCGGATGATCAGATGGCAGAGATCAAAACGCCTGAGCTGCAGGGAATAAAATCTTGACATGCCTGCAGCGCAGAAGGCCACCAGAATGAAGACATAGGGCAGTCTGGCCGCACCGAATCTGTAAAGAAACAGTGCGCTGCAAACAGGTTTGGCAATCATGAGCGAGGAGATGAGCAGAAAAACAAAGGAGAACATCAGAAAAACCCGAAGTTCCTCCCCTTCCCGTATGTCAAACATTTTTCGGAAAAAATTTCCCACAGATTCCATCAGGCTGTTTCCATGCAGTTTTGCAGGGCTGAAGCGACAAGGCTGAAGTAAATGGATTATCTAAACAATTTTCTGCGGGTTTGTCGAGACTTTTCAGGAAAAAAAAGGAAAAAAGCGTTTATGATGATTTCAGCGTCCCCTCTTTTATAAAAGCAGGGCTGTTAAGTTCTCTCTCTCCCTTTGGGAGAGGGTCGGGGTGAGGGGAATAGCCCTGGAAAATAACCTCCTGAGAGGAGATAAAGGGATGTGTCTCATGATGGTACATCTTCCTCTCCGCTTTTTTGCCACTCCAGAATGTGTTTCTTCACGGTGCGCCGATCCAGTCCGGTCTGACGGGACACGGCCTCATAGGTTCCCAGACGCTGCCACAGCAGGGCACAGTAGCCGGACAGCAGGGTCTGCGCGTCCAGATTCCCTTTTTCCAAGCCCTCAGCCAGTTGAGAACACAGATCTCGCGCTGTATGCCGGTAATCCCCCTCATACTGGCGCTTGAGCAGAATGCGGCGCACGCACTGCTCCAGTTCCCGCACATTGCCGGGCCAGGGATATTCCGGTCCCAACTGTTCGGAAATCACCTGCTTCACCATGTCCGTCAGTTCCGGAGAGGGATTTCCCGCAATGCGCTCCACTGTATGCGCGAGCAGATCATCCAGTTCTCCGGCATCCTCCCGGATGCGCTGGCGCAGGGGCGGCACCGTGATTATATCCGAGCACAGGCGGTAATAAAAATCATCCCGCAGCAGCCCTTTTTTCCGTATTTCCCGGAAATCACGGTTGGTGTCCGCAATCACCCTGCCCTGAAACCGCTGTTTCTGATGACTTCCCACCGGGCAGTAGGTGCGCTCCTGCAGAATCTGCAGGAGTTTGATCTGTATGGGAACAGACACTTCGCCCACTTCATCCATAAACACGGAACCATAGGGACTGCACCGGTCAAAGATGCCTTTGTAATCCTCAGTCGCGCCCGTGAACGCGCCTTTGCGGTGTCCGAACAGTTCAGATTCAATCAGGGTTTCGGGAAACTGGGACAGATTGAGGGAAACAAAGGAAGTGACAAAACTCTCCGCGAAACCTTCTTTTTTTTCATCAAAGGGAATGAAACCGGATCTTCCCACAGACATGGCCGAGGTTCCCTTTCCTGTGCCGGTTTCGCCCAGAATCAGGGTGGAAAAATCCTCCATTCGGTTCCACATGTAAACATTGTACAGACCAATGTCATGGGTGAACACATTGTTCCACAGACTGCCCCGCAGGGTTTTCATGCACCCGCTGCGGCCAATGAGACTGTGTTTGATGAAATAATATGCCCGGCGCAGTTGATAGCACAGCGCAAAATAATGGCGGATTTCCTTTTCTCCGAAATCTCTTTCCTGCAGAAAGGCAAAAGCCTCTTTCCAGAAAGGGATTTTCACGGATTTTTCCCCGGCTCTGTTCTGCTCCAGAATCACACGGTCAAAGCGCAGCAGAAACTGGTGAAAAAAATCAAACAGAAACACCACTTCCATCAGGGAACGGTCTGCGCCCGAAAACTGGGTGATGCGCCGCACGCCGCTTTGCTCCAGAAGACTGATCCGGTTCTGCACTTCCTGCGTGAGTTTGCGCACCCGTACTGCTTCCGGCATATCTTCAGACATGCCGATGATCTGCAGATCCAGTTCCCTGCGCCGGTCAACAAAGGGATTGACAAACGTGGCATCTTTCACCAGCGAAAAGAATTCCCGCTCCTGTGTGCTGAGTTCTTTTTTCATCTATCCTTCCAGCACTGCTCCCACGCACCCGAAGAAAAAGCGCTCTTTGAGTCTGGCATGAAGCCGGGCAGCGTTCATCAGCCCTGTGCAGTGGGACACACCGATTCTTTCAATATGATACTGATCAATGGCTTTCACGGTTTCCTCAAACTGTTCGTCTGAGCAGAATCCCAGATGCGTACCGCCGATAATGGCATAAATCCGATCTCTTCCTGTTTTCTCAATAATATAATGGAGAATATTCACCAGCCCGGCATGTGCGCATCCCAGCACCAGAATCAGTCCTTTGTCCGAATCCACAAGCATGGACAGATCATCGGTTATGGGATCAGGCTGCACAACAGTTCCGTCCGGCAAGCACGCTGCCATGTTTGCATCCCCTTTCTCAAATGCGGTTTTGCGGGGGATTTCACCGGTAAGCCATATGCCGGGGCCAACTTCGGTCATCTCTCTGCTCAGACGGAAATTCGCACCCAGGGATTCCAAATAGCACCGCCGGAAGGGAATGCCGATGTCCCGCTTCATTCCGCCAAACTCAATATAACGCTGGGTAAAGATGTCCGGATGACCATGCACATCCATTTTTCCCCTGATACCCAGCACAGCAGGCAGCCCGCCGGTATGGTCATAATGACCGTGGCTGATCATAATGGCCTCAATCTGGCGGATATCTTTCTGCAAAGCAAGGGAATTCTGCACAATGCCAAATCCCTGGCCTGTATCAAAAAGCCACTTGCCTTTTTCTGTTTCCACATAACAGCTAAAGCCATGTTCTCCCACAACTCTGAAGGGAAGCCCCACGGAATTTTCACAGATGACGGTCAGACGGACTTTCATTTTTTCCTCCTTCCGGAAATGGCTGCCGGATTTCATTTCTGACAGCAGGGCTGAATAACTGATGTTATGCTCCAGCCGATCAAAAACAGGCATTATCCTGACAATTACAGGAAAATTAAGGGAAAATCAACCTGTTTGTATTTTTTTCTTGAGAAAAATATCAGAAGTGTGTAGGGATAAACGACTGCATCATTTCAGATAAAATTCCAGGCTGTCTGAACCGGGGAGGAAACTGGGGTTTGTCTCGTTATCTCGTTCCCACGCTCCGCGTGGGAATGCAGACCGTACGCTCTGCGTACTGATTATCCCGGCAGAGGATGTCGAAGCGTTCCCACGCAGAGCGTGGGAACGAGAGAAATCCGACATTTCCCGGAGACAACCCGGTGTCGGATTACGCTTTCGCTAATCCGACCTTCCGGATAAAAATATTTTCCCTTCAATGCGCAGGTTGGGTTAGCGGAGCGTAACCCAACAAAAACATATAATTATGTCTGGTTACGCTTACGCTAACCCGACCTGCGATGATATGATGATCCAACAGCAACACACACAATAAGGAACCCCTTCATGAATAAACATTTCTTTCAAATTCTTGCGGTATTGTCCTTTTCCCTCATCCTTTTTGGCTGCCCGGCAGAGCATCAGGTAAAACCGCACACGAATGAAGTTCCGGCAGAACCCGTTGCGCCGCCGCCCCAAACCGCCAAACTGCAACCTATCCTGCAACTGGATACAGGCGGGCATACGAGTATAATTCGGGATTTGATCGTCACTTCAGATAAAAAAATACCTGATTTCATGCAGTAATGACAAAACCATCCGGGTGTGGGATTTGCAGACAAAGAAGTGCGCAAGATTCTGGGGGAAATCGGGGAAGGGCCTTTTGGAATGATTATGGCCATTGCCCTTTCGCCGGATGATCAGTTTCTGGCGGTGGGGGGAATGTTATCTGATAATCCTTACGATGGTTCCGCTATCCGCATCTGCCACTTCCCCACCGGCGAGTTGCGCAGCGTTTTGAAATCCCATAACAATGTGGTGCTTGACCTGTGCTTCAGCCCGGATGGGCGGTATCTGGTTTCGGGCTCGGCGGATATGACGGTGAAGGTGTGGGATATGGAGGAATTTTTTCACCCTCACCCTGACCCTCTCCCTCAAGGGAGAGGGGAAAAAATTGAACCGGTTTACACCTTCACGGAACACAGCAGACAGGTTTACGCTGTCCGCATTTTTCCCTATCAGGGGGATTTTCGGGTGGTGTCTGCGGCATGGGACAATCAGGTGATCCTGTATTCCCTGCAGCAGAAAGAGAAACTGGCTTCTTTTTCACGAAAAGACAGAGCAACTTTTCTGGGTGTGAGTGACAAATACATTGCCTGTTCCGGAGGCGACGACCGCGAAATCAACATCTTTGATCTGAACCTCAAACCTGTCAAAACCATTGCATCCGAAACCATCCCGACCGGTCTGGCCTTTTCTCCGGATGGAAAACTGCTGCTGGCGGGTACGGTCAACAATCCTTACAATTGCAATATCTACGACACTCAACAGAATTTTAAAAAAATCAAGCCGTTTCAAAAACATGACAACCTGACCAAATCTGTGACCTTTGCAGACAACGACACGGCCATCACCGGCGGTGGAAACAATCAGGATATTTGGTTCTGGAACCCGCGCACTGAGGAAAGCAATGGGCATATCGCGGGAAGCGGGAAAAGGATCTGGATTGTGGGGATAAAGGGCGATGAGATTGCGTTTGGGAATACGGTATCACCAAAAAATCAGAATGACAAAGGCCCGCTGGAAAAAGCCTTCCGGCTTTCGGATTTCACCCCTTTTCAGCCACAGGATTTCTCATCCTTTCGCAGAATTTCCACCCAATTTCAGGACTGCACCCTTTCCCACACCCAGGGCGGGCCGTATGGATATAAAGAAGGCATTCTGCTGATTAAGAAAAACGGGGAACTTGTTACTCGCATAGAGCGGGATGGCACCAACGGCTATCACCACAGATGTTACGGTTTCACCCCGGAAGGCTTCATTCTCTCCGGCGGAGCCAGCGGACAGTTGAAAGCCTTATGACAGGGACGGGAATGAAATTGCAGATTTCATCGGTCATACCGGTGAAGTCATTGCTATTGCGTTGGACGGGGATCGGCTGGTTTCCGGCGGGTCTGATATGGTGATTCATGTATGGGATTTGAAAAAACTGAGGGAAGGAGAAAGGAAGATTTTCCCATCCTTCAGCCTGTTTGTCTCAAACGAAAATGAATGGGTGGTATGGATGCCCGAAGGATTCTTCACCTCGTCTCCGGGCGGGAGAAAATTCATCGGGTACCACATCAACCGGGGGCCGGAAAACGCGGCGGAATACATTACCGCGGATCAGTTGTATGATTGGTATTACCGCCCGGATTTGGTGGCAAAGCGCATTATGGGCGGTTATGAAAAAGAGATTCAGGACGAACTGGCCCGCATCGGTAATATTGAGAAAATCATCCAGACCGGTCTGCCGCCCCTGCTGGAAGTGCTGAATGCGCCTGCAAAAAACCTCAAAGGCCGCAATTTCACCCTGCAACTCAAACTAACCGACCGGGGCGGCGGCATCGGTTCCGTGGTGTACCGGGTCAACGGCGTGACCGTAGGCGATCCCAAAGGGGCCAGACCGGTGGATTTTATCGGTTCCCTGAGTTCGGGCGTTATCCGCAAGGATTTCAAACTGAAACACGGAAAAAACATCATCACGGTAACAGCTTATAACCGGCAGGGCAAAATTCAATCCGATCCGGTGGAAATCCCGGTGGTAATCCATGCTCCCATGTCTGAGGAACAGGATCTGTAGCCTTGTGTGTGGATATTTCCGACTACCGGGATCACAGCCTGGAACTGAAATATGCAGCGGATGATGCGCTTTCCATGTGTCAGGAACTGGAAAACCGGGGCCGTCCCCTGTTCCGCAATGTGAAAGTGAAACTGCTCACGGACAAAGAAGCCTCCACAGACGGCATTACTGGGGCATTCACAGAAATGGCCGGGCAGATCCGTGTCAATGATGTGTTTGTGCTGTATCTTTCAGGTTACGGCAAAACACTGGAAGCCAATTACCATTTCATCCCCTGGGAATTTGCCTATGAAGATGATGACAGCATCCGGCAACAGGCTATGAATTATAAAAAAATACAGGAATTGCTGGAAATGATCAGGGCAAACAAAAGCCTGGTGATCCTTGATACCTGCCATTCCGGTTCGGCTGTGCTGGCCGCAAAAGGCATGGAAGAAAAAACCGCGATTGACCGGCTCATGCGGGCCACAGGCCGGGCTACGCTGGCTGCCACTTCCGACACCGCACAGGCATATGAAGGATATGAGGGACACGGCATTTTCACCCATGCCCTGCTGCAGGGACTCAAAGGCCATGCGGATTTCTGCCGGGGCGACAGAAACGGCAGCACCGGCATTGACGAACTGGGCAAATACGTCAGAGACGAAGTTCCCCGCATCACCTATGAAAAATTCCGGTTTGAACAGATCCCCATGAGTTCCGTCATCGGAGACCCTTTTGACATCGGTGTTTCGGAAGAAGACATACAGCCGGAATGCAGGCCGTACAAACCAAGCGGAAAACTCATGCAGGAAAAAGAACCGGTGTACAACGCGGCTTTTCTGCGTCCCCGTTCTCTGCATTTTGGCACAGACAGCGGCAAAACCGGAAACATCATCCTCGGTGCGCTGTGAGGGTGGAGGAAGGCCCCGCAAGCCCGGAAATCTGCGCCCGGAAATAAATTTCCGGGCTGTTTTGAATTTCCCTCCTCCTGCGGGAGCAGGGCTGTTAAGTTCTCCGCAATTTCAATTATTTTCCCGTTACAGGGATCTGCCCTGAACCTTTCGCCCTGAAGGGCAATGCTGTTGCTTTAAGGCTCCCCTCCCTTGAGGGAGGGGCAGGGGGAGGGTGAAAACTGATTGTAATTCCAGGCTGTTATTTTTACCCCTCCCCTGACCTCTCCCACAAGGGGAGGGGAACTTTTTGCTTAAGTCAACAGCATTGGCCCTGAAGGGAAGGTGGGTATGTTTAAATAACTTATTTATTTTTCAAAAAAAATAATCTGCCCATTGCAGGGGCGACCGGCCGGTCGCCCCTGCAGATTCCCCAAAAAAAACGAATA
>CAZDIU010000193.1:0-10540 GCA_964505535.1 uncultured Desulfobacterales bacterium
CACTTTTCGTCAATAGTCAAGTCAATGTATTGTGTAAAAGGTGGGACACACCCCAGAAAACCCTGAGGATTTTCAAAACCCTCAGGGTTTCAGAAAACGGTTATTCCCCGGCTTCTCAGTCTTCCCTGAGTTCTTTTATGCCCGCGTAGAAATCCAGCACTTCGGGATTTCTCAGCGCATCCCTGTTCAGCACGGCCTGGCCCTGAATGGTCTTTTTCACGGCCAGTTCCACTTTTTTCATGTTCAGGGTGTAGGGCACATCCGGAACAGCGATAATCTTGGCAGGCACATGCCGCGGTGATGCGTTGACGCGGATGGTGTCACGGATTTTCTTTTTCACAGCCTCAGTGAGTTCAAATCCGGGCAGCATTTTTACAAACAGAATCACCCGCACATCGTTTTTCCATTCCTGACCCACCACCAGACTGTCTTCGATTTCATCCAACTGCTCGACCTGACGGTAGATTTCTGCCGTGCCGATGCGCACACCTCCGGGATTGAGGGTCGCGTCTGAGCGTCCGTAAATGGTCACACCGCCCCGATCATTGATTTCAATATAATCCCCGTGTCGCCAGACATTGGGATACACATCAAAATATGCGCTGTGATATTTTTTGCCGTCCGGATCATCCCAGAAATAAATGGGCATGGACGGAGACGGTGCGGAGCAGACCAGTTCCCCCTGCTTTCCGTAAACCGGTTTTCCGTTTTCATCAAAGGCCTCCACCTTCATGCCCAGCCCCCGGCACTGCAGTTCTCCGGCATAGACCGGAGACATGGGATTGCCCAGGGCAAAGCACCCGTTGATGTCAGTTCCGCCGGAAATGGAGGCAAGCTGCAGGTCTTTTTTGATGGCATCATACACAAAATCAAATCCCTCAATGGAAAGAGGCGAACCTGTGGAAAGGAGCGCACGCAGAGAGGAGAGATCAAATCTGTCTTTGGGAATCAGTCCGGAATTCATCAGAGCAGCGATATAGCCAGCGCTGGTTCCGAACACGGAGATCTTTTCATCCTGTGCCATCTGCCACAGGGCTTCAGGCCCGGGCTGGAACGGATTGCCGTCATACAGAATCAAAGTCGCGCCGACCGAAAGCGCGCAGGTCAGCCAGTTCCACATCATCCAGCCGCAGGTGGTGAAATAGAAAATATGGTCTTCCCGCCGCAGATCCGTGTGCAGCAGATGCTCCTTCATCTGGTGAATGAGAATCCCGCCCGCACTTTGGACCATGCACTTGGGCAGTCCTGTGGTGCCGGAAGAATACATGATATACAAAGGATGATCAAACGGCAGTTGCGCAAAATCTGTGGTGAGTCCGGATGCAGCAGATTTGAAATCATTGTACAGCACCGCGTTGGGAATGCGGGAAATGTCCGGGTTGGGATTGGTGTAGGGAACCACCACCACTTTTTTCACGGTGTCAATGCTTTTCAGGATATTGCCGATGCGTTCCAGGCTGTCGAGTTCTTTGCCCTTGAAGAAATAACCGTTGGCCGTGAACAGGACTTTGGGCTGAATCTGGCCGAAGCGATCCAGCACCCCCTTGATGCCGAAATCCGGGGAACAGGATGACCAGATGGCTCCCAGACTGCTGGCCGCAAGCATGGCAATGATGGATTCCGGCATATTGGGCATGAAACCCGCGACCCGGTCACCGGCCTGTATGCCCAGATCTTTGAGGGATTTTGCAACCCTTGCCACTTCATCATACAGATTGGCATAACTGAGTTCCCTGCGGACCTTGTCTTCGCCTCTGAAAACCAGCGCAGTCTGATTGTCCCGGAAACGGAGCAGGTTTTCCGCAAAATTGAGTCTGGCTCCGGAAAACCATTTGGTTCCGGGCATTTTGGCCGGATTGTCTATCACCTCTGTAAAGGGCGCAGAGGCAATGATCCCGGCAGTGTCCCACATTTCTGCCCAGAATTCAGAGAGATTGTCCACTGACCATTTCCAGAGTTCCTCATAACTGCGGAAATTCCGGTTATACTTTTTGTTGATGCGGGTCATGAAATTATACATGTTGCTGTTTCTTACCCGTTCTTCAGAAGGCTGCCACAAAAGTTTGCCCATAATCCTGTCTCCCTTGTGTTTGGTTGATAATATTCTGATTTAATAAAAATATATTACAATATATCAATTTTTTCCGTTTATTTACCGTCCGGTCGTTAGGTAATATTTGCCTATTGCACGGATACAGACATTTGTCAAGTCAGGATATGAATATTCAGGCGGGATCTGCATCTGTTCCGGAAAGGGAAAGGATGGGAAATTGGAAAACAAAGGATTTAAAATCAAAAAATTATAATATGTTATCTCCCTGACTGCCGATTCATGGGACGGAAACACGGGACGGAAGTTTTTTTAAACCTGTGGTTGGCAGGAGAAGAAGCAGACTTTCCGCTTTTCAACCCATACGGAGAGAAGGGGACAGCCCGCTTGGGAGCGGAACAGGCAGTGCCCGCACCCGATGATTTCTTGCTTTCTGCCTTTCACGGGCACTGTGCAGCGCAGCAAGAGATTTCTTCCATAAAGAATGGCAGAAAGCGATAAACACTTTCAGATACTCATTGCAGGGAAGCAGACAGGAATTTCGGTGGGGACAGCCGGCAGCCTGTTTGTATTCGGCAAGGTCCCGGATGTATTCTTTGCGCTTTTCTTCCGGGATGAGGATCGGCGGAAAACCGGCCTTCATCACCGGGAGATTTGCCACAAGCCGGGCCATGCGGCCATTTCCGTCACAAAAGGGATGTATGCGGACAAAGGACAGGTGCAGTGCGGCATAGGCAAACAGCGCCTCCTCCTGTGAACGGGTGATCCTGTTGAAATGATTGAGCAGCCCGATCCATTTGCTCATCAGGGAGGGAATATCCTCAGGCAGGGCATATTCACAGTACAGGGTACCGTCTCCATTCTGATCGGTCCAGGTTCCGTTTGATTCTTTTTTCCACATGCCCACAGGTTCTTCCCCGTCTGCATCCGCTTTGAGAGTTCTGTGCAGAACAAACAGTTCCTCTTCACTGATAAGGCAGGGATTCCCGGCCAAACTGAAAACCATATCCACAGCCGAGGAAAGCCCGGCAATTCTCTGATGATCCTCCAGACGCCTGCCGCATACCGTCATCCCGATTCCTGTCATAAAAGCGGCTTCTTCTGAAAAAGAACATTTGTCTGCACCTGGGGAACCGCAAATCCACAATTTTTTGAATTTGCAGAGCAAATCCTTTCCAATATCTTCATCTAGACCTTTCAGAAATCCGGGCATTTTCCCCTCCTTTATATTGTTTTTCTCAAAACAGAAAAATTCCCGCGTTTGCTTTTATGCCGGTCAGGATTGCCGGGGAAGAAGGGACAAATCAGAAATTCTGCTCAGCACGGGGAGAGGATCAGGCGGAAATCAGAATGAGAAAATTCTTAATGCCAGAAGTCAGAGAAGATTCAGATCCGAAGATGTCAGCAAAAATTCGGCATTTCTTTCTGAAAACAGTATATGTTTAAACTAATTCAAAAGTTTGAAATGTCAATTGCGGATCAGCATTGGCCTTGAATGATTTGGGGAATTTCCGCGGAAAAGTTTTTTTCTCTGCCAGGTTTGATTTTTTGATTTCAACTGCAAAAAAAAAATCGGATTTTTTGGAAAAATCCGATTTTTTGCAGATCACAGATTCAAAACCGGCAAAGCACTTCCAGCATTCTCACAACTTCGGAAGTCTGTATCAGTGCAATATTTTTACCATAAGGGGAATTGCCACAAATGTGCCCACTGAACTGCCCAGATTGGTGAAGACCACCACCAGCAGAATCCGTGTCACTTTGTTGTGCCAGAAGCCTCTGACAGAAACAATATCCTCGGAAAGGCTTTCAAAATCCATGACTTTGGGCTTTCGCAGAAATGCTTCGGCCAGTCCGGAAACCCATCCTGCCGCGACCATGGGATTGAGAGAGGTCACGGGCGCGGCCAGCGCTGCCGACAGAACCGTGAGCGGATGGGCCAGAGCAATGACAGCGCCCAAAGAGGCCATGAGAGCATTTGCCGCAATCCACATGACTGCCATGTCTGCTCCGGCCTCAGCCCCCCGGAAAGAGAAACCGGCCGCAAAAAGCAGGCAGATCAGCAGGGGAAAAAGCCATTTGAGCGTCCCTGCCAGTTTTCCTTTGGGCGGAATTTCCTCCATTTTTTCTAGATCAATGGATGTTTTCCAGTTTTTTTTTATGCCTGGCACATGACCGGCCCCCACAACAGCGACAATCTTCTGACCAGGGGCTGTGCGTATCTTTGCTGCCAGATATTCGTCCCGTTCATCAATGAGGATATGTTTCAGCACAGGCAGGGATTTGCCCACATCCGCAAGCAGGGATTCCAGGATGTCCTGCTGTTTCATCTTTTCGATATCCTCTTCGCTGATGTCTCCGATTTCCCCCAGAGAAAGGATCAACTGAAAAAGAATCTTCATTTTGTCCCGAAACCCCATCATCCGCCATACACGGGAAAGCGTGACCCGGATATCCCGGTCCGCCAGATGAATCTGCGCGCCCAGGGCTTCACCGCTTTCAATGGCTGTCAGCATTTCCTGGCCCGGCCTGACATCCAGTTTTCCGGCAATTCTGCGCTGAAACGAGGCCAGCATCAGATTCGACAGCAGAAGAAAGGATTTTTTCTCTTTGATTACCTTGATGATATCCGTATTCCGCCACTGATCCTTCTGCCGGATGGCCTGGTATCTGGATGCGCAGAGTTCCACGCACACGGTATCCGGTTTTTCACTTTCAATCACGCGTCTGACCAGTTCCGCACTTTCTCTGGACACATGGGCTGTTCCCACCAGTATGATTTTTTTGTCTTCTGCAAAAAGACGTTCCACATTTTTATTGTCTGTTTTATTGTCTGTCAGTTCCATTCAGGTCTGTAATTCCTTTGAGTTGAAAGTCACATAAAAATGGAAATATATTGCATTTATGCTGCCAAAGCAAGACCTGTTCGGAAAAGACAGGGGCAATTCCCTGATTTTCATGTTTTTTAACACTGAAGAAAATTTGCATGAGTTCAAATCTGTTGAAAAAAATGCAGTTGAAACCCGCCCGTGCCGCAGAAAGTAATCAGCGGAATTGACCTGTCACTGAATCTTTTTCCCTTCCCCGCGTCTGCCATGATCCGAACAAGGTCAAGGTTGAAATAGAGGAAAGATCAGAGATCAGAGGATTTGCCTCCTGTCTGTTGTCAGTTCATGAAAAATTTAAGGTTGACGAAAACAGGAAATCATAGCATACATGAACGCGCTGCAGGAAAATTGCGGGACGGACATGTTTTTGTGTCCATTGCAATCCGGCACCAGCAACGCATTGGTGTAAAACAGATGGGATTGTGCTTACCCGTGAAAAATGTCATTTGCTGAGGAATATGCATATACGGATGTAACAATGAACGAAAACACATGCAAAAGAGTCATTTTCATTTCCCTGTCAAAACCGGATCTGTCAGACAACACGGCAGATGCGGATCGGCTCATCTCCGCTCTGAAAAAAGAACTGGGGCAGGACACAGTCATTCATATGGATCTGGATCTGCTGCGGAAGATTCCCGAACTGCTCCGCAGATGGGATTATGAAGTCCGGTGCACGGTGTTCAAAGAAAAGAAACGCCATATTCTTCTTGGTGTCACCCCGGCACAGGAAAACCGCACTGCCGCAGGTCTGGCAGTGGATTTGGGCACAACCCGTGTGGTGCTGCGCCTGCTTGATCTGGTCACAGAAGAAGTGCTGGGAGAAACCGCGTTCAACAATCCCCAGATAGCCATTGGGCCCGATATTCTGGCAAGAATCCATTTTGCGGATACACCGGGCGGACTGGAAAAACTACAGCAGATGGTGATTGCGGAACTCAACCGCAGCATTTCCGATCTGTGTGCGTCCTGCCGGTTGACACCGGAAGATGTTTATCTCATCACGCTGGCCGGAAACACGGCCATGACCCATCTGTTTATGGGCATTACCCCGCACTGGATGATCCGGGAACCCTATATTCCGGCTGTAAACTGTCCGGGCCTGCTTCGCACATCAGAACTGGGCATAGAGGCCGGGGCCAATGCGCGGATATTTCTTTTTCCCAATGTGGGCAGTTATTTCGGCGGAGACCTGATTGCAGGCATTCTGTATTCCGGCATGAATCAGAAAGAGGAAATCGCGATTCTGGTGGATGTGGGAACCAATGCGGAAGTGATTCTGGGCTGCAAAGACTGGCTGGTGGCCTGTGCAGGCGCGGCAGGCCCTGCTTTGGAAAGCGGAGTTGCCAGAATGGGCATGATGGCCGCGCCCGGTGTGATTGACACAGTGGAAGTGGACAAAGAAACCCGTGAATTCAGATACCGCACCATTGAAAATCTGCCGCCCAGAGGCATGTGCGGATCCGGCATCATTGATCTGGCAGCCCAGCTTTTTCTGTCCGGAATGCTGGATATTCGCGGGAAACTGGTTCCGGAAAAATGCGGGAATCGGCTGGTGGAAAAAGACGGAATGCCCTTTATTGTGGTCGTGCCTGCCAAAGAATCTGCCACAGGTGAGGAGCTGGGCATGAGTCAGGCAGACATTGACAGCCTGATCCGCTCCAAAGCTGCGATGTACACCATTCTCGGCACGCTTACCCGAACAGTGGGAATGAAACCCGAAGACCTGCAGACCTTTTATGTGGCCGGAACCTTTGGCTCCTTCATCAAACCCCCATCTGCCATTGCCATCGGCATGATTCCGGATCTGCCTCTGGAGCGCTACAAACCCCTGGGCAACAGTTCCCTGGGCGGAGCAGCAATGGCGCTGACAATGGAAGACTGCATGGAAGAGACAGAAAGGATACGCAACCGCATCACCTATATTGAACTCAATGTCAATCAGGAACTTATGATCCGCTTCAGCGCGTCCCGGTTTCTGCCGCATACAGACCCCGCTCGCTTTCCCTCGGTCAAGGTGTGGGGATGAAAAAAAGCCGGGACAATAAAAAATCAGGGCAGTGGGTCAAATTACACTGCATTTCATGTTAGTTATACCAATTCTCCATTGATTTGATACTGTCACGGGATGATCCGGAGGAGTGCAAAAATTAAGCGGAGCGGTTTTTTGCACACACGGAACCGCAATACTGGATCAAACCAATGGCGAATCGGTATTATACCATCTTCTGCCGAGGAGGGGTATTTCAGAATCAACCAGCTTGACCCACTGCCCCAAAACCCTTATGGCAGCGGCTCTTCGGTATAGGCCACATTCGCGTCCGCGGATGCGTACATCGGCAGTTTCTTTCCGGCCTGCACATCCGCCACCCAGTCCGGGTTGAGCAGAAAGGATTTGCCGCTCAGCACAATATCCGCATCTTTGGCTGCATCTTCAGCACTTGCCCGGTCAAATATTTTTCCGCAGATCATGATGGGCAGTTTCGTGGCCTCACGGGTGAGCTGCGCCATGTTCCTGTCTGTACCAAAGGCCGGTGACTTGTAATCATAAGTGGATACAGAAACAGCGTCAACAGGTTCTTTGGACAAAAGACGGACAGTTTTCTGATATTCAGAGTGATCCTGAAAAAGGGAAACCTCCATGTCCGCAATTCCCCAGTTGGATATGCGAAAAATCAGCAGACGGTCGTCCGGTACAGCCTTTTTCACGGCCTGAATCACCTCACGGGCAAAATGGAAACGGTTTTCCACTGACCCGCCGTATGCGTCCGTGCGCTGATTGGAATAGGAGGAAAGAAACTGACTGATCAGATAACCGTGCGCACCGTGGATTTCAATGCCGTGAAAACCTGCCTCCACAGCACCTTTGGCTGTTTCTGCAAAACCGTTGATGACATGCTGTATGTCAAAATGGCTCATCGGCTCAGGAACAGGATAGGGTTTTCCGGTCAGGGGATTGTCCTGTTCCGGTGCGATCGGACTGGGTGCAATCACCCGTCCGGCCGGGTTGATTTCCGGCCAGGCCATGCGTCCGCAGTGGAATATCTGCATGATGGCCACAGAACCCTCGGCCTCAATGGCCTGCACCACCGGTTTCCATGCGTCAATCTGCCGCTGTGTTGTTATCCGGGCCTGCCCCGGATAACCCTGTGCGCTTTCATAATCCGTGACAATGGCCTCAGTGTAAACAACAGTCGCACCGTTTTTTGCTCGCCGAACCAGAAAATCCAGCACATCCTGACGCGGAATGCTGTCAGCCCTGGCCGACATGCGGGTCATGGGCGCCACACCTATGCGATTCTTCAAGGTATAATTCTTCAACTGAAAAGGGGTGAAGAGAATGCTTTTGTTCATATTTTTATCTCCTTGGGAAGATGGTTTTTAATTCCGGTCATCGCATACACTGACTTCACGATCAGAAGTCCTCTGTCCATTCAATAACATATCCCTGCCAAAATATTTATTGTGATAGCGATTTCCCCATTGAAAATATACTTATAAGCAGGCAAAAAGAAGTTTTCGTGTGTTCAAAAAAAACCGGATTTTTTTGAAAAATCCGGTTTTTCCGAAAAACCTGTGTTTCAGATCAATGGCGAATTGGCATGAAACATGGTGTCACACAATATCGTCATACCCGCGGATCCCGACATTCATAACCATATGATATAAAAAAATTTCCATTCTGCACCAGCAATGACAGTGGAAGAAACATCCCGGCACACCGGCATGACATGCACAATGAACCGGGGATGCACTATTGCAACGTTTCGCATAAAATTGCAGCGACTGTGTTAAATGTCAAGCATAATCCGGGTTCCACGCTTCATTTGGGGCCAGAATGCGCACATTTTAATCTTTTTAGGGTTAAATTCCGGGTGTGTCCCACTTTTTGCACAAAGATACTGCTCATTATTTATTGGGCAGCGGATCCAAAAAATCAGTTATACTGATCCAATTTTGGTTTACTTTGGCACGAAAATTGCCTGACTGCTGAAACATCCTTTCCGAACCTGTTTCCGCAGATTTTCCGGATCAGAACAGTCATTTTTCCGCAGTCCGGTCTGAAAGCAAAAAGTATGCCGGAGAAAACCAAAATTGGATCAGTATAAAAAGATATTTTTTCCCTTTGCAAAGGGACAGTCCGAGAATTTCTGAGAAGGGCGGGCAGGAAAAGGCTTCCAAAGTTTCTGAAGCTTTGGAAGCCTGAATCGGAGAATGGATGAACAGTTATCTGCATTCTCCTGAAACAAAGATCACCATCATCAGATCACCTGTCTGCCTGCTGCCTCCGGCTTGTCAATCCGCACTGCACAGGCCTTGTATTCCGCTGTGAGTGTAAACGGATCAAAGGCAGGATTGGTCAGCCAGTTCGCGCAGGCTTCACGGAAATGGAAGGCCATCCATACCATGCCTTTGGGAACTTCGGGCGTGACATTGGCTTTGAGCGTGATTTTGCCACGGCGGGAACTGACCTGTATGGTTTCTCCATGCCGGATTTTCATTTCTGCTGCATCCGCAAGGGAAATATCCGCTGTTTCCTCACCCAGAATGTCATTGAGTCCCTCACACCGTCCTGTCTGGGTACGGGTATGATAATGTGCCAGACGCCGTCCTGTGCTCAGCACCAAAGGATACTGCTCATCCGGCACTTCCGCAGGCGGAGTCCAGTCCACAGGCGTAAAAATGCCGAGACCGCAGGTGAAGTGTCCGTCTTTGTGCAGGAAGCAGGTTCCCTCATGGGATTCATTCGGGCAGGGCCATTGCAGCCCGTCTCCTTCCAGTCGTTTGTATTTGATCCCGCACAACTGGGGAGCCAGCACGGAAACCTCATTGTCCCATATTTCCTGTGCGCTGTCTGAAGCCCATTCCTGTCCCATGCGCTTGGCAATCTGTTTGAAAATCCACCAGTTGGGTTTTGCCTGTCCCGGCGGAGTGCTGGCTGTGCGCACCCGGCTGACCCGGCGTTCGCTGTTGGAAAAGGTCCCGTCATTCTCACTCCATGCCGCAGCAGGAAAGATTACATGGGCAAAACGGGTGGTTTCATTGGGGAAAATATCCTGAACAACAAGGAATTCCGCAGAAGCCAGTTCATGCTCCACCTTGTGAATGTCCGGTTCCGTATTGGCAAGATTTTCTCCAAAGATATAAAATGCCCGGACTTTTCTGCTGACCAGTCCCTCCATCATCTGGGGAATCATCAGCCCGTTTTTGTCCGGCAGTTTTTCCACGCCCCAGGCTTTTTCAAACTTGGCACGCGCGTCCGCGTCAATCACTTTCTGGTATCCGGGGAAAACATTGGGCAGCGCGCCCATGTCACAGGCTCCCTGCACATTGTTCTGGCCCCGCAGCGGATTCACACCCCCGCATTCCACGCCCATATTGCCCAGCAGCATCTGCAGGTTGGCGGTGGAAACCACATTGTTTCTGCCGCAGGTGTGTTCCGTGATTCCCAGCGTATAGCAGAGCATCATGGGTTTGACAGACGCGGCTTCCCGTGCCACCCGGCGGATCATCTCCGCACTGACACCGCAGATTTCCGCTGCTTTTTCAGGCGGATATTCCATGACTTTCTTTTTCAGCAGTTCAAAATCCACTGTGCAGG
>CAZDIU010000194.1:0-10513 GCA_964505535.1 uncultured Desulfobacterales bacterium
CCGTGTATTTGAACTCGATGAGAATATGCTCCGCACTGCTGTCCCTGATGCCATCTGGCAGGAAACGCAACTGTTCCGGAGTCCATTCCCTGTGCTTTTTTCTGATCAGAAGAATATCGGCTCTGGGCGGCCCGGCCATCACGGAAAATTCCGTGTAAACCGTGATGTCCAGAGGTTCCAGCAGTTCCTTCAGAAGTCTTCCCAGCAGGATATGCCATCGGGTTCTGCCGGGTTCGGATGTTTTTTCCATGTGTTTGTCTTTTTCATGAAAAGTGGTTGGCTCTACCCTGTAATGTTAGGTGATTTATGAAAATGAATGTACCTGTTCAGTCATATGAAAGATTTGACAGCTTTTGAAAAGTTGTCAAATCTGAGGGATGTTCTTTTCCGTAAATCGACTTAACTCTCCTTACGCAGCTTTTTCAAAAATCAGGAAGTTACTCACTGATGTTACGCCACTCTTTTCACCGTCATTCCGGCATAAGCCGGAATCCGGTAATATTAAAGAGTTGCAGATACATGCTTTCTCCGGTATGTCCGGAAAGTCTCCCTTTCCCGTCATTCCGATGAAAACCGGAATCCAGTTATTTCAAGCAATTCTGGATACCGACTTTCGTCGGTATGACGGTGGTGGCGTAACATCAGTTACTCACTTTAACCGTCATTCCGGAGAAAGTCGTACTCCGGTGTTTCAACGCTTTCCGGATTACGACTTTCGCCGGTGGTATGGCAACGGTGCGTACGGTGCGTAAAGTAAGTTACAGATTGTTGTCCTGTGTCAGTACAAATGTGCCGGTAAATGTTTCGGGAATGCAGCCGGCACCGGGCTGGGACATGCTGCACCCGCCGTTCAGACTGTATTCATAGGTTCCCGCACTCAGGCCGTACACAGACAGGGGAATGACCTCCTCAATTGTGACACTCATCGGAAAACCCGGATCAGAGTACAGGTTTTCACCATAGATGAAAATTTCAAAGACATTGCCTTTCAGTCGCTGAGGTATCTTCCCCAAAAACTGAGCGCTGCCCGGAAGAAAACCGCTTACTTTCAGAAAAACCTGAACCGGAAAGGTTTCGGTGACAATCAGCTCAATTTTCGTTATCGTGGGAGGATAAAATGGGCGTGTTCCGGCTGTTTTAAGACCGGTCAGAAGCCAGTGTCCCTCTCCGGTCAGTTCCATCCGGGCATCCTGAAACATGCCGGCCTGTTCCGGTGTGTCAACCCGCGGAATGGTGAGAATTCCGTTTTCATAATCATAAGTCGGATAATCCCCGACCGGTGTGGGTTTCCAGTCGGGAGCCATTTTCCTCAAAGTGCCTCTGTCCATCTTCCAGTATGCACCATCCGGATCATCCGGATTGGGATAATAGTCAAAGTCTGAAAGAATAATTGCTGCCCTCATATGAGGCACAGGGAATTTTCAGTTGCAGACTGTCATCCACCTGCACACATTCCTGCACGCAGTCTCCGGCTTTCACATAATTTTCAGGCGCAATACATACAAACAATGCAAGAACAGCAAATACAATTTTTCTCATGATTTCTTCTCCTTTGTTTTGTTTGACAGCCAACTTTGCACAGTCTTTCCAAAAGCCTGTTCTGATCGTCATTCCGGCTTACGCCGGTATGACGGCCAAAGAGAATAACTGCCTGATTTTTGGAATGGCTGCATAACGTCAGTTATGCAGATGAAATATCCCATTCCCCTTTGGTGGCAAGCAGTCCCATGCCTTTGCTGTTTCTGATTTTCACGGGCCAGATGCTTTTGTATTCATACCAGAGCAGCCCGCTTTTTTCTGCCACCCCACCAATGAGCCGGTAGCTGCCTTCCCGGACAGGAAAATCTTTGACTGCATATCTGACTGTCACCTTTTCCCCTGCCTGATACGGCCCGCAGTCAATGCCCCGGTGGTGGGTCATATTCACGGAAAGCGGAGTCTCATCTGCCATGACAAAGGCAAATCCAAACTGGGGTTTCAAACCGTTCTTCAAAACCTCCACTTCCATTTTCAGCACAAACTCTTCATAAGGGGAAAGGAAATCTGCGGGCTGGCCGTCCGGAGTCTCAATCCGGATTTCAAGGATTCTGCAGTCCGCAGAATGCTTCTGTTCCGGCAGTATCTGTTCCGCTGGTGCATTGTTTTTTCTTTCCCTGCAGTAATCCTCATATTTTGCAACCACTTCCGGCCCAGGCCCCATGCAGTGTATCTGACCGTTGCGGAGCCATATGGCCCGTTCACAGAGTTCCTGCACATGATACATGGAATGACTGCAAAAAATCATGGTCTTTCCCATCTCCCGGAAACGGTTCATGCGATCAATGCACTTGCGCTGAAAGGCCATATCTCCCACAGACAGAGCCTCGTCAATAATCAGAATATCCGGATCCACACTGGTGGCAATGGAAAAAGCCAGACGGACATACATTCCCGATGAATAGGTTTTGACCGGTCTGTCAATGAAATCATTGAGTTCGGAGAATTCAATGATTTCATTTTCCTTGCGGCTGATTTCCTCTTTGGAAAGGCCCAGGAGTGAAGCATTCAGAAAAATATTCTGCCGACCGGTAAATTCAGGATGAAATCCTGCCCCCAGTTCCAGCAATGCGGCAGTGCGGCCATTTATCTGTACGCTGCCCTGGGTGGGGGAAAGAGTTCCGGCCAGTATCTTGAGCAGAGTTGACTTTCCAGCACCGTTGTCGCCGATAATGCCCAGAGACTGCCGCGGGGCAAGGGAAAAGGAGATCCCGTTGAGCACGGTCAGGAGGCTGTGCCGGGATCTGCGGAAAAGAGCCTCCATCAGACGGTCAGCCGGACGGTTGTAAATCCTGTAGGTTTTGAAAATATCCTGCACAATCACATTGAGCATATCACAGCACATCTCCGAACGCGGATTTGGAACGCATGAAAAACCATGAACCCAAAGCATAGGAAAGCAGAGAACATATTCCGGTCAGCAGAATTTCCTGCCCAATAATCTGGTGAAAAAGAAGAGCATTTCTGATCAGGGAAATATAAAGATTCAGGGGATTGAGTTCAAGTGCAGCACGAAAGGATTCCGGAACCAGGGACATGGGATAAATAATGGGAGTGGCATAGAACCAGAGCATGAGCAGAATGGAAAGAAGTTCCCCGATGTCCCGGATAAATACGCAGATGGCTGAAAAAAAACTGCATAATCCCCAGGCAAAAACCATCAGTGCAGGGATGGCATAGAACAGAATCAGCCAGCTTGGATGAAAACAGCCGAGAAAAATGAGATACAGGAGAAAAAATGTCATGCCAATCAGGTGAACCAGGGCAGTGGAAAAAACCGTTCCCGCGGGAAGCAGTTCCACAGGAAAGACCACCTTGACAATAAGGTTGGCATTTTGGATCAGTACCCCTGCGGATTTGGACAGGCTTTCGGAAAAAATAAGCCAGGGGAAAAATCCGGAAAGGAAGAAAACCACAAATCTGTCTGTTCCACTTTCTGCTGGTGTCACCTGTATCCGCATGATCAAAGAAAAAATAAACAGATAAACAGCAATATTGGCAAGCGGATTGATCAGGGTCCACAGGATACCGGCCACAGAACCGGCAAAACGGCCTTTGATTTCTTTGGAAATGAATTCCCTGAGCAGATGGGAATGGGTTCTCACAGAACAGAAAGGTGTGAAAATGAGTTTTATATTATTAAACAATATGTTATGCTTATTATTTATAGACATCAAAAAATTCGTCCCGTTCCACAAAGGCTTCCATAACCGGATATTCCTCCAATACACTGTTTCCGAATGTTTTAATATGAAAACAGTGATTTTGATAATATAAAAACCAACGTGGTCATGAACTGCAAATTTTTAAAATGTGGATCAGTTTTTTCGATTATTTCCAAAAAAATAAGGGGCAGCATTCACTGCCTGCCCCTTTGTTGGTACACGACCAATTTAATTTATATGTGACAATCCGGAATCGCTTACATATCCAACCCGCCGAAAATTCCACCGGCTCCGGTGGTGGTTGATGTTGTGGTGGAAGCCGCCACCTGCTGCACTTTGAACCAGGCTCCCTTGAAATGATCCACAAACAGATCAAAGGAACACATGTCATTGGGAGAAACACCGTATACAAAGGTTTTGGCTGTGCTGGTGTCTATTTCGCCCAGGTTGTTAAAAGCAGTGCAGGTCCAGTTTGTGGAACCGTTGAGAAATGTCACATCATAATAGGGAATATCCCCTGAAATGTATTTCAGAAAATCAATGCTTCCATTGCTTTGCCGCTGTGCCATATACAGTTCACCGTTCTCCACATAGGCCGCATAACATCTCACATGTCCATAGGGAAGTCCTGTATAATACAGTCCTGAAGTTATTCTCATTTTGCTGGCAGAATGGTTTACCATAACCGGACCTGTCAGTTCATCCAGATAACTGCCTGTAAGAAAGGTGGTCAGATTTGTGGATACGGTCTGTGTTGGCGTTGTGGTTGTCGGTGTTGTGGTTGTTGGAGTGCCGTTAAGCAGATCCAGCAGACTGGGACTTGTGGTTGTTGTGCTTCCGGACGTGCCATTGTAGTCAATTCCCCCGAAAATGGGATTTCCCGTAACCGGTGTGGTGGAACTGGTATCCCCTGTGGTTGGTGTGGTGGTTGTGGGCGTGGTGGGCGTGGTGACAACGGAACCCACGGCCTCAAAATTGGCCCAGTATCCCTTTTCGGTCATAAAATTATACCATTTTTTGTATTCCGCTGTATTGACAGTCACCTGGAATATAATGCTGCTGGCCTGTCCGGACGTATAGTTCAGCACCTTCACATACAGCCATCTGCCCATATAATTGTAGGAAGGAGATCGGTAATCTGTTTCAGTGATGGCCAGCGAAGAGGGAAGTCCGCCGTTCACAAGTTCTATGCGGCCTCCCTGATTTCCGGATACACCTGTTCCTGCCACAATGGATTCCCATGATGTGGTAGTCATTGGAATGGAGGAAAAGGGAGTCGCCATATTCCAGGTCGGGGGACTGCCGAAACGGCCCACAGCGGCCATGAGAGCATCTCTGGGAACATACAGAGTAAGTGCGGCAAAGGTTGCTCCGGGCGGCACATAAAATCTGAAATACTGATAATGATTTCTCACATCATTGGATGTCGAAAATTTGAGAGGTTCCGGTGAGCATACTGTATCGCTTGCGCACAACACCCTGGAGTCTGTCACATTGGCCTGCTGACGGAACCCTGTCCGTGTTTCCTGATAAAAATACCTTCCATCTGCCAGCAGCGTTCCGCAGACCGAGGTGCTCAGACACGGAGATTCGGAATAAAAGGGAAACACTTTCGGATAATCATGCAGGGAATAATAATCGCTTGCACTTTCCGCGTACACCGCAGAGGATGCACCCATTATCAGACTGCCTGTTATCATCAAATACAAAAAAAGCTTTTTCATTTTCATTTTCCTCCCTTTGATTGGGGTTTTCAATGGTGCTGCCGTGAAAAGATGTTTTTAAAAACAAGTGATGCTCCATCACTTTTCAGATGCAACATTTTCAAAGAAACCGGATTTTTCCGGAAAAATCCGGTTTCTTTATATACTGATCCAATTTTGGTTTTCTTTGGCACAAAAATTGCTGACAGTCTGGAAACATGCCTTTCTGACCCGTATCGGCATTATTCTGAGCCGGAAATGACTGTTTTTCTGCAATCCGGTCTGAAAGCAAAAATCATGCCCGAGAAAACCAAAATTGGATCAGTATACCTGAAAATTTTCGGTTGGGCACTTGCTGTTTTCCCAAAACGGCTGAACTTCTTTTCACGATCCTTATGAATGAAATATACACATGATTGTCACATAAAACAATGGGGAATATGCTGTATTTGGAGGCAGGAAAAACGCTTTTATATCCTGCATTTCATACAACCCTGCATGCAGGGTGGGCGAAAACCCACAAAAAAATACAGGCCGGGTTAGCACCAGACTTCAATATCATACGGTTATTAGTGATTCCCCTGCAGGGGCGACCGGCCGGTCGCCCCTGCAATGGGTTATTTTCATTATTGAAATCCGCTTACAGCAAATCCTCAAATATCGGGTTATGCTCCGCTAACCCGACCTACAGTTTCAGTCTGTTTCAGATTGCTGCCTGTTAATGAAAACACAGCAATCTGAAACAGATTGACAATTGACAAAGAACGAATCCGGAGTGCAGAATCATTTTATTATGCGAAAAAATGACTTCCGCACTCCGTTTTTTTGTACAGTAAAAAAGTGTCAGGATGAAACTGACATCCTGACACTTTCCTTATTCATGATTCATCTGTTAGGGACGAACCGGAACACCATTGTACAGCGGATGAGCAGTCATGTTGTCAATTCTGCTCTCATCCGGAGAGATGTCAGAATCATACAGATAACCGGTGTTGGTTTCATCCTGATACTGATAGTAGTAGTAAATCTGAGAAGCAGGTGTGCCGACTGCTGTTGTCTGCACCATGCCATCGGTATGGGCGCCGTTCAGTCCCCACAATCCGTCTGCACCCAGATTGATGACGGTTCCAATCACAGGAGCACCGGTATAACTGCCATCACCGGGAACAATATTGACAATACCTTCACGGGTTGTGAACACAGTGGTTCCGGTTGCAAAGCTGTAATTGCTCCAGCCCTCGGCATAGGAGAAGCCATTCACATAGTTCACCTCAGCGCAAAGGCTCTGTCCGCTGGGAGCAGGTGAGAAAATATTGGAACTAATTTTTGAATTTTCCTTCAGGTCATAGTCACGGCCTGTGAACGGAACACAGAGATGATTTGTTGCAAGTCCTGTCATAAACTGAGCAAAGAAAGGACTGTTGGAGGTTCTCTGAATATCACACCCCAGCGTGGTCTGGGTCAGCTTGGTCGGGAATGTAAGGAAATGAACCGTTGCATTCATCGTGCTGTAAGGCAGCGCAACATTGTTTCTGCTCAGAGCGGCCTCAACCTCACCAATGGAGTTCCATGCACCTGAATGACCAAAAAAGGTTTCATTGACCACATTCAGACGGTTGCCATCCAGCAGGGTGGCATCATAATCCCGCAGAACGGTTGCACTGTACACAGAATTCTGGCCCAGGGAAAGGTTTCTGAATTCTGCATGGCCTGCCAGAACATTGATGCCATCCGTAACCATGTCAGCATCTGTCAGGCTTGCATCCTGATAATGATCATAGATGAGCTGTTTTGAAACCGGCGGGCTGTTCAGCGACACAGTAGGTGCTGCTGTGGAATGGGCTGACATGAAAATTTCCACATATCCAATGGCATTGGTGTCGTTTCCGCATTTGGGGGCTGCCAGTTCCACCTGCAGGGGATTGGCTTCGCTTGCCCATGTGCCTGCGGCTGCCAGCGCACTGTCATCCGTGCTGTACACTTCCACTTTGTTGGCGGCGTTCATTCTGATTACGCCGTTCCACACATCAGTGGGGCTCAGGTAGAGGAGGAAGTCCCGAAGTTCTTCGGTGTTTACCATGCTCCGGAAGACAATCTTTGCCACAACCGAACGATCCGTTGCAGTATTGATGACCCAAATCTTGGTCTCCCATCCGCCATTGGCAGCAGCATACACCGGATAAATCAGGGTGTCGCCCTTGCCATTGGGGGCAATCTTCACATGATCGGCAAAGTTATAGGCCATAGCCGCAGTGCCCATGGTCAGCACCAGCGCCAGAACCGCCAGACAAGATACAATCTTTTTCATTCTTTTCTCCTTGTTTTAAATTAAATCATCACATTTTCCAAAACGCACATTCCCAAATCCGTACAAACTTTTTTCCGTATTCCGCTTCCACCTCCTTCCGGAATCATATTAAATCTAAAACTCCGGGAAAAAGATCATGTCTTTGAGGACATGGAACCATTCACCGCGCACATTCACCCACCAGTCTCTCATAAAGACATTCCGTGTTTCCCCGCTTGGCGGTCTGACCCAGAGTTCAAAATCAACTGCATACAGGCTGTCCGACTCGGGCACCACGTTTCTGATCTGAATCTCGATCATCTCACTCCGCCAAGCACCCTTTATATACGTGTTATATTTGTTTACGTCAACCATTTCCTGAATATGGGGGGCTTCCATGGCAAACATTTTTTCCCTGTTTCCGTCTGAAAACCGGTATGCCCAGTAACGGCTGAACGCGTCTTTGAGTTTTCTGTCCGGCCAGACCTTGTCCGGATCTGTGACTTCCCCTTTGTAAACAAGGGAAAGCGGTTTCATGTCCTCTTTTACCTGAGCGCATCCGGCCATGCAGAAAGCAAGCAGCACTCCGGCTGTGACAAACAAAGAAATTCGCTGCATTATTTGCATCCTCCCACTTCATCACAGAACCGGACCTGATATTTTTTTATCAAATCATCATAGGCTTTGTCCTGGATTGCCATTTTTCTGCTGGTCACCACTTTTTCCCTGATTTCCCTGCGCACCTCCTCACGCATGGGCGGCATGGCATATCTCTGTCTCTCGTTGTCAAACTTGCCGTATATATCCGGTTTGGACAGATAAAAGGATTCAAGCACCAAATCAGAAACCGGATATTCATTCATCAGCTTTTCTGTATAAAGAGTTCCCAGATGAAATTTGCCTTCAAAACCGCTGTCCAGTTCCATCTTGCCTTCGCCCTCTGCCCTGTCCAGCCCCAGTTCCATGGCCTCCAAAGCAAAAAGACTGAGCATCACGGCATTTTTCCGGTATGTTTTTTCCGGCAGCCGGTATGTGCCTTTTTCAAAAAAGGCAACCACCTCTCTCACATCCTTTTGTGTAATGGCCAATCCCTTTCCCACAGCAATCAGGGCATCTTCCTCACCCGCGGGTTCAGCGGTTTTATTTTCGGTCTCTGCATTCACATGCAGGCTCCCGAAAAGCAGCAGGACAGAAAAAACATAAAACAGATACCTGAAAAAATTCTTTTCTCTCACAGACACTCTCCAAAATAATACAAAATATACAGATTAAAAAAGGTTATCCTCACAAACCCTAAGGGTTTTGAAAACCCTTAGGGTTTGCATCAAATCTAAACAGGTTGTTCCCGAAAACCATCAGGGTTTGTTTCCAAAATAATCATCTGCAAAAACCGCAAAACTGCTGTAATTTTCCTCCGCCATCATGGGGCTGAAGATGCTTGTGTCTGTGGCCAGTTCAGCGACCATGACATATGCCTTGAGGATATTTCCATTTCCCAAATCAAAAACCGCACCCTCAAACCCCACACCTGCATCCTTTATTCTGGAATCAGACAATGCATCTTTGTCATTTTTCAGCATTTCTTCATATAAAACCTGAGCAGCCTCTGCCGGATGAACAAACCGGTCAGAAAGAACCACTGCCCCCATTGCCTCATGAATAAAAATGGAATTATAACCCTCTGCGTATGCCCTGTCAAGGGGCCCGTATCCTTCAGGAGAAATATTGCTGAAATAAATACGGCCAGTTACATCAGAAATATGTTTTTTGGCTGCAGCGTGAAGTTTTTCACTCCACAAAAGATCAGGCGCTGGCCTGTCTTCGGAATTTGAGAAAAATTCACTCTGATCTGTGTCAGGATATTTTCTTGCATGATTGAGCATGGCAGCAAGAGAAAGTTCAATCTGAGAAGTGTCCTCACTGCCAAAATCACAGACACCCACATACACATTTGCAGACGATCCTTCCAGTTTGAACAGGCTTGCACGCAGACTTACTCCCGCATCTTTCATCTCCGGATTCAGTATATTCCGTGCAACAGCATCCGGTTTCAGTTCTTCCCTGAACATATTTTCAAAAATCAGACGTGCGGCTTTGCGGGAATCCATGAAATTGACAAAACTGATCATTCCCAGCGATTCACCGGATTTCACCGGAAAATAATGATAAGAAAACATCCGATCCGCAACCGTGTTTCCCTGCGGGGATTCGGATGCATAATAAACTCTTTCAATCATGTCAAGCGCATGGGAATATGCGGCTTTGTAAATCCGTTCATCAAAACGGACAGGTTCCATGCCCTTTGTCAGAATATCATGCAGATCAGGCAAATCCGCCAATATTTTTCCCTTGTCCATTCCCAGAGAATCTGCCATGGACAGCGGATTTTCTCTGGCCTGGTTTATCCACCCAAAAAA
The DNA here is from genome assembly GCA_964505535.1 of uncultured Desulfobacterales bacterium. Classification (GTDB taxonomy): domain Bacteria; phylum Desulfobacterota; class Desulfobacteria; order Desulfobacterales; family Desulfococcaceae; genus JAABRU01. Next base: position 10,109 of record CAZDIU010000194.1, read on the forward strand.
CAGCATCTCCGCCTCAGAAGGATTTCCGATTTCCGTGTCTGCGGCTGAAAATCCTCCTGACAAGAGCACGATGCTGATGAGCAGAAGCAGAATATGTTTGCCTGAAAGTCTCATGCCTAATTTCTTAAGCAAATTATGTGCCAGAGAAGAGAATTTTATATGGATATTTTTTAACAATTTTATTTTATTGCTGTCTTTATCTCAAACCCGATTTTTGTCTCTCATGCAGGACAGGGTTCCTTTGGGTCAGAATTGAGCAGCCCTGGTCAGATCTGACCACGGCTTTTTCTGTATCCCAAAAACCCTCAGAGGATTTTTCCATCCCGTTCCCGCGCGGAGCGCCAATGCCGTTAAGTCAGGGAACAACCCAACCCCTGACCCCTTCCCTGAAGGGAAGGGGAAATT
>CAZDIU010000195.1:0-10450 GCA_964505535.1 uncultured Desulfobacterales bacterium
GTCCAACTCCCCGTTTTTCACTCCGGTGCCGATCAGGGATGAGGATATGGCTGAAGTTCTTTACACCAGCGGCACAACCGGCAGGCCAAAAGGATGTGTCCACACGCACAGAAGTGTGATTGCCGCAGGCATGACAGGCGCAAAAGCCATCGGACTGGATGAAACAGACCGGATGCTCATTGCCATGCCCATCTGGCATTCCTCCCCATTGAACAACTGGTTTATGGGCATCTTTTTTGCTGCCGGAACCGCTGTGCTTCTCCGGGAATATCATCCGCTCCATTTTCTGCAGATCATTGAAAAAAGAGCCTGCACAGCATATTTCGGCGCGCCGGTTTCCTATCTTATGCCTTTGCAGAAGATTCCCCATTTCAGTGATTTCAATCTCTCTTCCATGAAAGCCTGGATATACGGCGGCGGCCCCATTGCGCCGGAAACCGTGAAGAAACTGGTCATTGCCTATAAATCAGACCGTTTTTTTCAGGTTTACGGCATGAGCGAAACCGGTCCCACCGGCACTGTGCTTTTTCCCGAAGATCATAAAGAACATGCAGGTTCCATTGGAAACCAAGCTCTGCCCGGCGCGGAAATGAAGGTGATGAAGGATACGCAGACACCTGCGTCACGGGGAGAAACAGGGGAAATCTGGCTCAAAGCAGACAGCATGATGAAAGAATATCTTGAAAATCCCCAGGCCACACAGGATGCCTTTTGTGAGGACTGGTACCGCACCGGGGATATGGCAAAGGTTGATGAGCATGGCTATCTCTTTATTGTGGATCGGATCAAAGACATGATTGTCACAGGCGGGGAAAATGTCTATTCCAGGGAAGTGGAAGACCGGCTCATGGAACATCCCGGTATTGCCGAAGCAGCAGTCATCGGTGTGCCTCATGCGGAATGGGGAGAAACCGTCCATGCTGTGATTGTGCCTGCCAAAGATTCAAATTTGCGTGAAAATGAACTGACAGATTTTCTGTCCTTCCGGCTGGCAAAATTCAAAATTCCCCGCGAATTTCATTTTGCGGAAGAACTCCCTCATACGCCCTCCGGCAAGGTCATGAAATACAAACTCCGTCAGGATGCAAAAAGCGGAAAGGAAAGCTGCCATGTTTGATTGGCTTCTCAATGATGCACAGAAAAAACTTCGGGATGAAACCCGTGATTTTGTCAAATCCGTTCCCCGGAGCCTGATTCTGGATATGGATGCGGAAAAAATTCAGTTCCCAAAAGAATTTCTGCAGGAAGCAGGCACACGGAACCTGATGGGGTGCCGTTATCCTGAAAAATGGGGAGGCCGGGGAATGGACTGGGTCTCCACCTGCATGGTCATGGAAGAAGTCGGAGTTCTGGGCTATATTTTTGCCTGCATATTCGGTGTGGGTGCGGAACTGGTCTGTGACGCGATTATTCTTCATGGCAATGATGCCCAGAAGGAAAAATATGTCAAACCCCTGCTGGAAGGAAAGATCTTTGCTGCTGAATGCCTGACCGAACCCAGAGGCGGGTCTGATTTCTTCGGAACTGCAAGCACTGCCGAGGACAGAGGGGATCATTTTCTCCTCAACGGCCAGAAACGCTTTATTGTGGGCGGAGAAGGCGCGGATTATTTTCTGGTTTATGCCAGAACCGATCCCAATGCAGAGCCGCATAAAGGCATTTCCTGCTTTATTGTTGACAGAAGCGAGGGTGTGAAAAGCGAATATGTTTACGGACTCATGGGATGCAGGGGCGGCGGCGCTGCCCGGCTGGTTTTCCGGGATGTAAAAGTGCCAAAGGAAAACCTTCTGGGAAAACTCAACTGCGGCGTTGAGATTTTCAACACCATGATGATTCCCGAACGGCTGGGAACTGCGGCCATGACCATCGGTGCTGCCCAGCCTGCTGTGGATATTGCCACTGCCTATACCAGCAGACGCAAAGCCTTTGGCCAGCCTGTGGCCTCATTTCAGGGCGTATCCTTTCAGGTGGCCGAGGCTGTGACTCTGCTGGATGCTGCCCGATCCCTGATTTACACCACTGCCCGTGCTGTGGATGCAAAGATCGGCGAAAAGCAGATTCGGCGCATGGTTTCCCAAAGCAAGAAATTTGTCACGGAATCCTGCCAGAAAGCGGTTCACAATGCCATGCAGGTCATGGGCGGCATCGGATACACAAATATCTACCCGGTGGAGCGCATTTTCCGGGACATCCGGCTGGCCTCCATCTGGACCGGAACCAATGAGATCATGTCCCTGATCATTGCCAATGAATGGTACAAGGAATACTGGCAGAAGAAAAAGGCGGGAAAAATCCGGGATATGGAAGCGGATGCAGCAGAAGCCGAAGCAAAGGACGAGAAAATCTTTGAGTAAGCTGCCGGGAATTTGCGGCAGAAAAGTGCCCCCAAATGTTTTTGCAGAACAATGGGATCATACCAAATCGCCATTGAATTTATATGATATTTATCCCCTGTTTCCGCTCTCTGCGTCAATGCTGTCAGGTCAGGGAATATTCGGATGCCAAACTGAAAGTTTGGCAGAAAATGCTGGCTTCCCAAACTTTCAGTTTGGGACTCCGGATCGGCCATTCTCCGCCTGATCCGGCAGCATTGGCGCTCGGCACCGGAACGGAATCAAAGCATATTTTCAATGGGGAATCGGTATAAAAACGTTGTCCTTCAACATATTGAAGCAGTACAGGAATTACGCAGTTTGCTTAAAAAATCCTCCTAAATAAACCCTCAGGGTTTTTCAGTCAACTGCGTAACTCCCACAGTAATTCAAAAGGCCGGTTTCAGCTTTGGCTGGAATAAAGGGGAACAGGAACTCGGATTTTTTACGAAGTTATCAGAATTCGGATTTCAGTTTTCCGCATTCATCAGTGCAATAATTCCGAAACAGGAAAATACAAAATTGGCGGTCCACGCTGCAATCCAGGGCGGCAGCATTCCGCCGTATCCCAGGGAGATGCAGAAACCGTAAAAGATCCAGTAGAGAAAAGCAATGCTGAGTCCGTAAGAAATGCTTATGGCCAGGCCCTCCCGCACCTTTCCCCTGGCTGCGATGCCGAGTCCTGCGATGCTCAGGATAAGGCAGATAAAGGGAAAAGCTGCTTTGGCCTGCAAATCCACTTTGTAAAGGGTGGCGTCGTATCCTTCGGCCTCCACCTTTTTCACATATCGGTACAACTCTGTGAAATTCATTTCCTCTGATTTTTTTACCACAGTCTCCAAATTTTCCGGTGTAATGCTGATGGCCTCATTTTTTTCAGCCATGAAGTGCACAGCGTATTCTCCGGTTTTGCTGTCCAGCACCTGCTCCATGAGATCGCTGAGTATCCATCCTTTCTGTTCGTCATAGACCCCTTTGCGTGCATCCACCCGCCGTGCCAGCCGGAAAGCGTCATCAAAATAAAAAAGGGTCAGATCCTGCACTGCCTTTTCCCGTTTGCTGTAATAGCGGATATGGGTGATCAGACGGCTGTCTTTGAGCCAGACATTTTTTTCCCGTGAAACCACTGCAGCTCTTTTCTTCACCTCTTCCAGCCAGATCCGGTTGGATTTTTCCGATGAAAGCGGGACAACAATTTCGGAAAAGAGAAAGTGAAAGACAGTGAAAAACACACCAATGGCAATGACCGGTTTCATCAGAGCGTAAATGCTGATGCCTCCGCTTCTCAGCGCGAGAATCTCGTTGTTTTTGCTCATGATGCCAAAGCAGATCAGCATGGCCAGAAGCAGTGCAAGAGGAAGAATCTGGGTAAGGATAAAAGGGATTTTGTAAGCCAGATAAACAAAGGTTCTCGCGGCCGGAAGCCCGGCTTCGAGAAAATTGTCAATTCGCTCAAAGAAATCCACAGCCACATAAATTCCCACCACTGTCAGGAGGACAATACCCGCATATTTCAGGATTTCAAGGCTTAAATATCTGTAAACGATCAATGTTCCGCTTCCGCTCCCTCAGTTGTCCATTGCTTCAAACTGCATTTCATAAAGTTTAAAGTATTCCCCCTGCAGGGCCATAAGCTGATCATGGCTTCCCTCTTCCACAATATTTCCTTCCACCAGAACAGCAATCCGGTTTGCAAAGCGGATGGTGGACAGCCTGTGCGCGATGACAAAGGTGGTCCGTCCCCGCATCAGATTTTCCAGCGCCTTCTGCACCAGCATTTCCGATTCCGTGTCCAATGCGGATGTGGCTTCGTCAAGTATCAGAATGGGCGCATTTTTAAGCAGCGCACGGGCAATGCAGAGCCGCTGTTTCTGTCCCCCGGACAGACAGTTTCCCAGTTCCCCGATCCGTGTGTCAAAGCCCTGTGGAAAACTCATAATAAAATCATAGGCATAGGCTGCTTTTGCCGCCTCGGTGATTTCCTGCTCAGAGGCATCCCTTTTTCCGTAGGCAATATTGCTGCGCACGGTATCATCAAACAGAATGGTGTCCTGGGTTACAATGGCGATCTGTCTGCGGAGAGAGGCAATGGAGGCATCCCGTATGTCCGTGCTGTCAATGAGGATTTTTCCTTCTGTGACATCGTAAAAACGGGGAATGAGATTGACCAGGGAAGTCTTGCCGCCGCCGCTCATTCCCACCAGGGCAAGGACTTCCCCCGGTTCCGCGCACAGACTGATTTTTTTAAGAGCAGGCGCTCTGCCGTCATAGCTCAGGCTTACATTTTCAAAGCAGACACGGTGCGCGCCATCCCGGATTTCCACAGGAGCGGAGACCTCCTTTATATCCGATTCTCTTTCAATGATGTCAAACACACGGTCTGTGGCTGCAAGCCCCTGCTGAATCTTGTTGTTGACTTTGCTGAGTTTTTTGACAGGTTCGTAAAGCATGAGCACTGCCGCCATAAAGGAGAAAAAAGTTCCGGCTGTGGAAGTTCCCTCAATGACTCTCGATCCGCCGTACCAGATGATAAAGGCAATGCCAAGCCCTGCCAGAAACTCCATGACCGGCGAAGACAGGGAATCCACCACAACCCCTTTCATTTCCAGGCGGAACAGCCTGCCGGTTTTTTCGGCAAAGCGTTTCTTTTCGTATTCCTCCATGCCAAATGCCTTGACAATCTTGTTTCCGGCAAAGGTTTCATGAAGAAAGGCATTCAGTTCCGCCATTGCCTCCTGGCAGCCTGTGCTGACCCGGCGGACCCGTCTGCCGAAGGCCACAATGGGATAAAAGGCCAGAGGCAGGATGATCAGGGCAAACAGGGCCATCTGCCAGTCCCGGTAAAAAATCACCGCACCCAGGCCCATAACCGTGAATATGTCCCGGATAACACTGGTCACGGATGAGGAAACCATTTCTTTGACAATATTCACGTCATTGGTAATCCGGGACATCAGCACGCCGGTTTTTTCCGCATGAAAAAAGGTGAGAGGCAGGTCCTGAATGCGGTTGTAGAGCATGTTCCGAAGCTGGCGGATGATGCTCTGGCCCACATAGTTCATGAAATAATCCTGACCGTAGGCTCCGGCTCCACGGATAAAAAAAATGAGAACAACCGCCAAAGGAACAGCGACAAGCATCATCTGATTTTTGCTGAAAAATATATCATCCAGCACAGGTTTGACCATATAAGCTGTAGCCGCGCTGGATGCTGCAATCAGGATCATGCAGGCTGTGGCTGCCAGAAATCGGGACCAGTTGTCCAGGATCAGGCCCAGCAGAATCTTATGCCGTTTTTTCAAATCTGTTTTTAACATAGTTTCCAATTGAGTCTCTAAGCGAAATATTGACTGATGTTTTCACAGATACATAGCAGGCAATTGAGTTTTTTTCAACCATTGATTAAAATGGGGTTTGTCAGCACATTTCCAAGATGATACCGATTCGCCATTGATCTGAAACACAAATTTTTCAGAAAAACCGGATTTTTCAAAAAAATCCGGTTTTTTGAACACACGAAAACCTCTTTTTGCCTGCCTGTAAGTATCTTTTCAATGGAGAATCAGTATGATGCAAAGAATGCAGCAGTCCTGCTTTTGGAAAAGGGAGGGAAAAAGTACCATTGAGGATCCGCTCTGCAATGCACCTTCCCGGAAACTGTTCCGAACAGCAGATCTGATTTCCGGAATTCTCACTGCGTTTTCAGCAGAATTCTGTCCATAGCCTTTTTGAATGCAGTGCGGACATTTCTGTTTTTGTCAGACAGTCCCTTGACCAGATGCGGCACGGCCTTTTTCGCGGGCGGCCCGATTTTTCCCAGGATTTCCGCGGCAGCACACCGGACAAACCACTGCTGTGCGGAAAGTTTTTCTGCAAGCGCGGCAACAGCCTGCGGTGACTCCTCACTTTCGGCCCACTGGGGATCAGTCTGGTCCAGAACCTTCGCTGCTGTGTCAGCGAGCATTTTGTTGCTTTCGGTCAGCAGGAGAATGAGATGCGGGATCGATCCTCTTCCGATGGCCTTCAGCGCGTCCGAAGGATGCTGATAACCGGATGGTTCGCCTGCGAGAGCCTTCAAAAAGGGGGGTATCACTTCGGCCACTTCTTCCCGATTCCGCCACATGGGATCAATGGTTCCCAATGCCAGCACGGCAGCCTGACGCACGGCTCTGTCTCCGTCTGCCAATGTTTCCAGCAGATGGGCAATGGCCTCAGTCGCCGGCGGTTCCAGTTTGCCCAATGACAGCGCAGCGTTTTCCCGTATTTTTTTATCGCTGTCTCTGAGTGCGTTCACAAAACGCACCACTTCTTCCCGATCACTCTGAATTGCGGGCCTGCCGGACTTTTCGCTGTTCTCTTCATCAAAAACCTGATCCCTGAGCATAATCCTGTCCAGCGCTGCTTTGAAGGAAGTCCGGATGGTTTTGTTGGTGTCAGCCATTCCCTTTACCAGATGGGGAACAGCCTGTCTGGCCGAAGGGCCGATCAGCCCCAGGACTTTGGCTGCGGAACTGCGCACATACCAGTTCTCATCCGACAGGGCAGCAGTCAGGGCCGGAACAGCCTCTGCAGCCTCAGCAGTCTTCGGCCAGTTGGGATGGATGTTTTTCAGGATTTTTGCGGCTTTGCTTTGGAGATTTCTGTTCATTCCCGCAAGGGGTTCCGCGAGAACAGGAATCGCGGAAAAACCGATTTTTTTCAGGGCCTCATCCGGCTGCTCAAAAGCGGCCTCATCCCCTTCTTCCAGTGCCTGGATGAAACGCCGGGCAGCCTCACGGGCCTCATCACTTTTCTGCCACTGCGGATCAATGATGTTCAGTACCTCCAGAACCGGATCTGTCACGCTCCTGTCATTTTCGGCCAGCGTGTCAATGAGACGGGGCATTGCCGATCTTGCACCTGTGCCCATTTTCCCCAGCAGGGCAATGGCCGAACGCCGCATGTTGTTGTCTGAAAGAGCCTCTGTGAGTTGAGGAACAATATCCTCTGATTCCGGGATGATGAGTCCAAGTACCCTGACAGCCGCACCCCGGGCTGCGCCGTCCTCTTCTGTCATCATCCGGACATAGCAGCGGATTTCATTCTGCGCTTTTTCGTCCTTTTTCCACAGGGGGTTGATCTGATTCAGAATTTCCGGAATGATCCGTCCCAGTTCCTCGGAACAGTTTTCCAGTCTGCGGATCAGCCGGGGAATGACAGAGTCTCCGATCTGCACCAGTGTTTCTGTTCCGATGCGGCGTATGCCACCATCATCACTTTCCAGCAGTTTTATCAGTTCCGGCACTGCCATTTCCGCGTTTTCCCCCATTCCTCCCAAGACTCTGGCCGCACCCATCTGTATGTCCTTGTCATTGCTTTTGAGCATCTGTGCCAATTCAGGAACAATTTTGCGCGCATGTATCCCTGATCCCCATTGCGGCGCGATTTTTTCCAAAGCATCCAGAGCGGTGTTGCGAACCTGATAACTGCTGTCTGACACCAGTCTCACAAGGCCGGGAATGACGGATTCTGCCGCTGCCCGGCGCCGGATAAGCCTGTGGATGGCTGCCACCCGTTTGTCAGCGGGATATTCGGGAGACAGGGCAATCAGAGACATTTTGTGAATGAATTCCCTGCTGGCCAGTATGTTCAGGATATGACGGTTGCTCAGTCCCATCACACTCAGCACAAACAGTATCCGGAAACCAAGAGAGAGCCCGGAGAGCCATCCTCTGCTTTCCCAGGGGAAAAAGGACCATCCGAACAAAGGCATGGCATCGCCTATATCCAACGTGCTGAGAATATTGTTCCACAGACACATGGCCCATTTCCCCATATCCCAGTGATGGCCCCAGGCATATACAGACAGGGAAACAACAAGAAAGATCATGCCCCGGATGGCATATTTTTTCGCGGTTCCTGCCGGAAATGTGAGAAATGCTGGACTGTTGAACAGGCTGAAGAGAAAACCCAATGCAAAAAAAGCGACTGAAAGATTCATGCCAAGAAGGGAAAGCCGTGCCCAGAGACTTTGGGGGACAATTTTTTCTGAAAAAGAAATATGGTACAATTCAATAATATCGGGAATATCCAGCGCTTTCAGAACATGAATTCCCGCATGGGAAAGCCAGTCCTGCCAGCGCGGGGCTGTGATGTAATGATAATGGATTTCTCCGGGCATCTGCCCCAGAAGAAAGAAAAGACGGCAGAACAGCCCTGTCTGAAAGAAAAAAATAAGTACGGTAAAAGAGGATATGGCCTGACGCCGGAACAGCGTGAACAGGAGCACAAAAAAATTGATGACAGCCATCACGCTCATGATTTGCACCGTCATTCCGGCATCTTTGAGAAAAAAACTCCCGATCAGACAGCCTGCGGAAATTCCCGCTGTCACTTTTTCATACATTCCCTTTGCCATTTCCCCTCTCCCTGTTCCAGATTTCCCGAATTGCCGTTTCCCTTCTGTGCCCTTTGTGGGAAAGGACAAAGCTTTTCCGGACAAATATAATCCGAAAAACAGGATTTTTTCAGAAAATCCGGTTTTTTGAATGCAGGAAAACTTTTGTCTGCGCAGTTATCATTTCATCCCGGTTCCTTTAAAAAACGTATAACAGAATGTTCCGTCCGGCCCGGTGGTATTCATCAGGTCAGAAATTCCTTTGTCCCATGCGCTTTCATCCATCATTTTCCGTTCCAGTGCCTGATCTTTCACGCCTGCCACCATTGCGGTAAAGGTGTTTTTCACAAACCCTTCCACCAAAGCCGGTTTTGAGGCATCCGCATACACCATGCGGGGCGAAACCCTTACCTCGCACATTCCCGCATTGTTCAGCAAAGGATACAGTTGTCTGCCAATCAGCGCGTTGCCTCCGGCTTCGGCCTGCAAATCCACAAGGCACTGCACAGCAAGAGAAGCCTCTTTTGTCTGGGGATGGCAGTAAAAAGAGCCGTGATCTCCCTCAATCACCGTCAGGGTTCCTCCCTTTCGGAGATATTTTGTCAGATTTTTCAGGGCAGCCTGCGGATTTTCCAGATGTTCCAGCACAAAGCACAGGAATATATGGTCAAAACTTTCTGCTTCAAAAGGCATATCAAAAATATCAGCTTTTTGGAACACCACATTTGTTATACCCCTTTTGCAGACCGTTTCTTTGGCTTTGGCAAGAGAGTTTTCTGAAATGTCAATGGAGGTAATCCGGGCATCCGGGTTGTTTCCAGCCAGAAAAACCGTCTGTGCGCCCACACCGCATCCGGCTTCCAGTATGCGGCTTTTTGGCGGATACACTGTGTCTGAATGCAGCAGTTGGGCCAGCGTATCAGCCTGATCCCGCAGTCTCTGCTCCTCTCTTTGTGAATAACCGTGAACATAGGTTTCCATTTTTTTCTCCGAATTTTATTTGCAGTTCAGTATAAAAAACTGAATATGCGTTGTTGGGTTCTGTCCTGAGTCAGATGACCGAACATACGGTCAGACTCCCCGGCTTTTGCCACGTCATTTTAACCCCAAAGTCCGGCGCAGTGAATCTGACTGCATACAGCTTGAAAGTGTTTCTGAAAGTCATAAAAAGTATTTTATGTATCTTTGCATGATTTGTAAATCCGAAAATCAGGACAGATGCAATTCTTCAGCAGCATTATGAAGAAATACGGGTTGAAAAAGGAACCCAAACAGGATATGGATAAACACAGGATATTTCACAGGAACCTGAAAACCGCGCCGGAGGATACAGAACATGACAAAAAAATTCTTCAATGTTGCAGGCCCGTGCCAGCCGGACATTCATTATATGGTGGACCCGCTGCCCCGGCTTACGGGTGTGAAGGAACTGATAGACCGCCGGGAATATTTCATTCTGCACGCGCCCCGGCAGACCGGCAAAACCACGTATCTGTATGCCCTGATGCATCAGTTGAACAATGAAGGGCACACTCCATCAAATTTAGTGGTTAAATAAAAATAACCTTTAAATTTTATTATGAAAATGATAAATACCGCTGACTTCAGCACAAAAAATCAAAATACGGGGAAGCGGTATGAGAAAAAACAATAGACCTCTTTCAAAAGTCATTTCCTCTTGTTTTCAATTCAAAATTATAAA
>CAZDIU010000196.1:0-10373 GCA_964505535.1 uncultured Desulfobacterales bacterium
AAACCTGAACACTGAAACCTCAAAACCGGTATATCAGCAATTTTCAAATCCCTGAACTGTCCAGGTCAGCGGTAAACCGGCCCCCGGGTTTACACTTCATAAGGGGTCAGGCTTTCATACCCTTCCTTTGTCACCAGAACCGTCTGCTCAAACTGTGCGGAAAGGGAACCGTCCTGGGTGACAGCAGTCCACCGGTCACCGAGGACTTTGACATCTTTGCGGCCCAGATTGATCATGGGTTCAATGGTGAACACCATGCCCGGAACCAGCACAACTCCTTCCTTTTTTTTCCCAAAATGGGGAACCTGAGGGGCCTCATGGAATTCAAACCCCACGCCATGTCCCACAAACTCACGCACAACCGAGCATTTTTCCCCTTCCGCGTAGGTCTGTATTGCCCAGCCGATGTCGCCGATGGTATTGCCGGGACGCACCATTTCCAGTCCGCGTCTCAGGCATTCTTTGCATATATTTACGATTTTTTGGGCATCCTCACCCGGCGTTCCCACAAAAAAGGTTTTGTTCGCATCTGCGACATAACCGTTGAGAATCGATGTCACATCCACATTGACAATGTCGCCATCCTTCATAATCCGTTTTCCGGGTACACCGTGACAGATGACCTCATTGACAGACACGCACACGCTTTTGGGATAGCCCTTGTAATGAAGGGGCGCCGGCTTTGCCCCGTTCTGTATGGTGAATTCATGCACCATGGAGTTGATTTCATCTGTCATCATTCCGGGTTTCAGATTCTTTTCCACCAAATTCAGGGTATCCAGGACCAGACGGCCTGCTTTCCGGATGCCTTCAATGTCTCTGTCATTTTTCAGGCGTATCTGATAGCGCTTGAAATAGACATCTTTGATCTCTTCGGGTCTGTGGATTCTTGGTTTGAGAAGGCAGCATTTTTTGTACTTTTTGCCGCTTCCGCAGGGGCAGTCGTCATTGCGCCCGATCTTTGTCGTCTTGGTAATTTTCATAACAATTCTCTGCAAATATAAAGTTTAAAACCACTGCCTGCGGCAAACAGGCAATGTCTGCTTCAATCCTGTATAACTTCACCCTGCAAATTTCTGATCATCATGCTGCCGCAAATTCAGTGTACTGCCGCAATTTGGGATGACGGAAACCCAGGACAATCTTTTCTTTGGGAATGCCGGAGTCCATCAGACTTTCAGCAATTCCCTCCTCTGTATGATCGTTGTGTATCCAGATTTTGTCATCAGCAATTTCAATGTGAACAGTGGCATTGTGAACATATTTGTTTCCATGCCAGCCCATGTGCAGAACCATATAGCTTTTCCGGTTGTCATCAAACAGAACCTTTAAAGGGCAGCCTCCGCTTCCTGTATAGGATTCTGCAAAATCTGTCAGAATTTTTTTCACTGTTTCCGGGTAGTTTAATCTGGCATCCATTTTGTGATTATCTCCTTTTCATCATCAAATACCATAAGACGGATAAAACTGTCTTCCAAAAAAAGCCTGCCCAGTTCAATGGTGAAAACCGATTCAAACGTCCTTTCCGGAACGGCAAGATACAAATCCCGTATGATGTTGTTTTTCAGGAGAACACGGGAATACATCACATACTGTCCGACTGCCTGCTGCAAATCTTTCACATCCGAGTGCCCCAAAAAACTTTTGATTTCAACAACAATTTTTTTCAGACCTTTTTCTGCACTGATTAAACGTTCTGCTCCCAGATCCGCGGCCAGGGTTTTTTCACCAATCTCAAGAGGAAAAGGGTCATGCGTGATTTTCCATCCGTCTTTCTGCAAAGCACGCTTTACAGTGTCATGATATATATCCCGTTTTGGCATAACAGAGAATTACTCCCCCAAATGGCTTCCATAAAAATCTGTACCATCAGACCAATACCACCGACACAGGATCCGGAGTCCCGAACTGAAAGTTTGGGACTCCTTTGTCCTATGTCAGCAGTACTGCCTGAAAACCTGCTGATCCTTTCTATTCAAAAATCCAGCGGATATATTTCCGCAGCAGATCAAAGGGAACAATCACAAGGGAAAAGGCCACAACATACAGCCATTCCACCGGCAGCAGGGGAACGGTACGGAACATCTCACCGCCAAAATAGGTAATAAGGATCTGAATCAGAAAAATCATGCCCACAACCCTGAGAAAACCTTTGTTTTCAAAAATATGGGCAAAAAGATTGAAGCCCTCGACTCTTACATTGAACTTGTTGAAGTTGTTGAGAAAAACAAAAATGCCGAAAAACGCGGTCATAAAGGCCGCGTCACTGTGGAAAAGACCGCGGACAGCCTCATTTTTCAGGAGAACCACACAAAGGGCGGTCATGAAAAAACCATTGTACAGGATGGAAGACCACATCTTCGGTGTGATGATTTTTTCATCCCGCGCCTTGGGTTTTTCCTTCATATGATCAGCCAGGGGCGGTTCACCGCTGAAGGCCAGTGCAGCCAAAGTATCCATAATCAGATTAACCCAGAGAAGCTGAATCATGGTCAGAGGCATTTTGAATCCCAGAAAAGGCCCCAGAAAAGCGATGGAAATCGCGCTGACATTCACGGTAAGCTGGAAGGTGATGAATTTCTGTATGGAGCGGTAAATGGTTCTGCCGTAATGCACAGCGCTGGTGATGGACTGGATATTGTCGTCAAGCACCACAATGGAAGAGGCTTCTTTCGCGACTTCGGTTCCGCTGCCCAGACCGAAACCGATATCCGCATTGCTCAGAGCGGGGCTGTCATTGACGCCGTCTCCGGTCATGCCCACAACCAGCCCCATTTCCTGCGCCACTTTGACCAGCCGGGTTTTGTCCTGGGGCAGACACCGGGAAACCACACTGAGCCGGGGCAGGATTTTTTTCAGTTCCTCATCCGAAAGTTTTGCCATGTCTGAAGATTCAATGGCCACATCAGTTTCAGGCCCGTAGAGTCCCGCCTCTTTTGCAATGGCCTTTGCCGTGCCGGTGCGATCTCCGGTAAGCATCACCACATGAATGCCTGCACTGTGCAGAGTATCAATCGCGGGTACGGATTCTTTTCGCAGATCATCGCGAATCAGCCCAAAGCCCAGCAGCACCAGCCCGTCCGGAACCTCTTCCATATTTTCAGGCATGGGGTTTTCTGTAATTCCAATGGCAATCAGCCGGACACCGGCATCAGCCTTTTCATCTGTCTGGGAAAGAATTCTGCGTCTGGCAGATTCATCCAGAGGCAAAGCCTGTCCTTCCGGGGCAAAAAAAGAACCGCTTTTTTCCAGAACTTTTTCCGGTGCGCCTTTCACCAAAGTCATTTCTTTCCCGTCAGCCCGTTTTATGCGCACAGCGGAAAATTTCCGGGAAGAATTGAACAGCACCTGGGAAAGAAGCTCAGCCTCAGGTTCAGTGCAGGCAGTGACATCAGCTTTGATGAATTTCAGCATGGCCCTTTCTGTGGTGTTGCCGCCCAGAATGCGGTCTGATTCTTTTTCCGCATGGCAGTTGACCACGCACGAGGTGTTTTCCCGAACCGCAATATCCAGCAGAGGCATCAGGGCAGGGGGCATGCGCTCAAATCTGTCATAGTTTTTGAGCGTTCCTCCCTGATCATCAACTGTCATGAATCCCACAGCCTCCAACTGCCCCAGCGTGATGGTTCCGGTTTTGTCACTGAAAAGAATATTGAGACTGCCCGATGTTTCCACACCCATAAGCTGGCGCACCAGCACATTGGATTTGAGCAGTTTGCGCATATTCTGCGCCAAAACAATGGCGATCATCATGGGCAGCCCTTCGGGAACCGCGACCACAATGATGATCACAGCCAGAATCAGGGCAGTAACAATATCATAGATGAGTTTCTGCCAGTTGGAAACATAGGTCATCATCAGGGCGGTATCCCCCCCATTGTCCAGCCATACCGCCTTGAACATGAAGGCCAGTGCAATGCAGGTGGCTCCGATGTATCCGAATCTCGCGATATCATCCGCAAGTTTTGCCAGTTTGACCCGCAGCGGCCCCAGCCGCTCATCAGTCTGCAAATCTTTTGCCAGTTGGCCCAGATGGGTTTTGTCACCCACCACCATCACTTCCATTGCGGCTTCCCCGTCTTCCACAATGGTTCCGCGAAACACGGCATGGGTATCGGTCAGATCCGACAGATTCGCATCCCCTGCTTTTTTGGTCACAGCCTCTGCCTCTCCTGTGAGTGCGGCCTGATTGACTTTGACCTTTCCCTGAAGGATTTTTCCGTCCGCGGGAATTTTGTCACCGGGCTGCAGGAGAACAATGTCACCTGTGACAATGTCATCAATGCCGATCTGTGTCAGATTTCCGTTCCGAAAGGTGTTGATGAAAATTTTGGAAGCCTCTTCCTGCAGTTTCTGAAAGGTCTGCTCGTTTTTGAATTCCGATGCGGTTGCCACAAAAGCAGCAAGTGCCACGGCTGCGGCAATGCCCACGCCCTCATACCATTCTGCAAAACCGAACACAGCCAAAGCTGTGACAATGCCCAGTGCGACCATCAGGATGACAATCATGGGATCCTTGAAATTGTCCAAAAGCTTTTCCCAGAAGGTCTCGGTTTCCGGCGGAGTAAGCTGATTGGAACCGTGCTGATGCCGGGAAGCCTCAGCCTGCTGTTGTGTAAGTCCTTCGTAATGAATCAATTTTCACCTCTTTGTGTTTTGTTTGCTGGTTATCTGAAAATATCGTATCTGCCGGTATTCCGGCAGATTATTCATGATGCGGATTTGCCATTTTGCCCCTGCCATATTTAAAACAAACTGTCAAACTTCTAAATATTCATCAATGAATTCATCTGTATCTCTGGGGAAGAAAGTTCCGCGTTTCTGTGCTGAGTCAATTATATAACTGTTGATAACAGGAACGAGCTGACTGACACTGGAAAAAAATTCCTCCCATGATGAAAACAATGAGCCGTTCAATTCATCTGAAATCCAAATAATATTTTCATTTTCAGTCAACTTGCCATATTCCTGTATGGCATACAGTTGCAGCAGTTTTATCTCTTTCTGATAATGCTCTTTGACATCAGAGAATTCTTCATGGGATATATCCAGTATAAAATCTTCCATTCGCAAATCTGTTTTTTCTCTCAAATCATTGCTTATGGAAAGAATAAGTCTGTAATTATCCTGCCTGGAACCGCATTGCTGAATATATCTTCTTGTCAAAGAGGAGGACATTATACTTTTGATGGGATTTCTTGAAGCCATAAATGCCTGTATAAAAACCCATTTTTTGTTTGTTCTGTGGTATATTGCAATTTCATGGATATAGGGATCATAAGAGCGTGTAATCCATACATGACGTTCAGAATATTTTTTTATCTGTTCGGGATATCTTGCATGATAAAAAACAATGCCTTCCTTTTCCGAAAAATCAGAAGCATGTTCTGCATGCCCCTCCTGTGAGAGAAAAAAAGGCAAATCCTTTCTCCTGAAAAAATGGCATGTGGTATGAGAAGAATTCTTCAGCAGACAGTCATGTTTAAGACAAAAACCTGTCTTTGTTCCAATCTCATGATATTGCGTAGGATTATACAAACAATTGTCACATGTGTAGATATTTTTCATGGCTCAGACTCTTTGAAAATATTTTTGTATATGTGAAAAACACCAGTTTATTCTCTCTTTTCTGTCTATGCTTTCCCATCTGAACTGCCAGTCAATAAGAGATTCCTTAGCACGGGAAGCCAACTGAAAAGCACGGGAGGCAACAAGTTTTTCTTCTTTTTGGGAAGATTGTATTATTCTTTTCAGTTTTTCAGTCAATTCCTGATGCGTTATGATGATATGATTATCCTGAATTATATCTGAAGAATCTGTTTTATACAACTCTCCGCTGAAATGCCGTATAGCGTTTCTGTCCTCTGATATGGAAGTATAGGTGGTTTTCATACCTCTGTGCTTTGTGATATGTGCCACCATATCCCTTGTTCCATCCGGATTTGGCGGTGTAATGCCTTTTGGGCTATCTTTTCTGTAGTATATCATGATGTTATATCTTTAATAATTTTCTGTTTTTCTGCTTCTGTCAAGATATTTGATTTCAGAATATTGCCATCTGTTCCGCTATTTGGGGGACAGATATGAATTCTGTGTCATCCAATCCCCTGTTTTCCATATATTTCCTCACAGAACAGGCCAGATGATATGCCAGCAGCGGCGGAACCGCGTTGCCAATCTGATATTTCATATTATATCCAAAGTACAGACATTTTGCCGGATCTAAGGGTCTGTATCAAAATAACCTGCTATAAACCCTGAGGGTTTCCGGACAGAAAAATTGTACAGGTTATTTTTTTACAAACCCTAAGCGCATAAGCTGCAAAAAATCAGGTCCTGCCCCTGACTGCTGTTTTCTGCCACCTGAAACTTTATCCAAATCTGCATAAAATAACCCTGATGTGCGCTTTTCGCAATATTTTTTTCCATTCAGCCCCAGGGTCCTCATTTGCGGAATAAAATATCCGGACACTGCTGATGGTACAAAAGAGATTCAGACTGTCTGCGTCTTTCCAGCCCCAAATCGCTGTAAATTTTGATCAGAAAGGGACGAACTTCATGAATCTCCGGATTTTCTGCCAGAAATTTCCGGAACTGATCCATTGCCGCCACCCTGAAACCGTATTCATCCATGACATTTCCCAGCAGAAATCCGTTATCCGGATCAATTTCCCGTATCTTCCCCTCTTTTTCCCGGAAAAACCGCTTTTCCCCGTCCGAGAGCCAGCAAATTCTGCCATTTTTGCCTGAAGAACCAATCAGTTCTCCCTGATACACCATCTCAATATGAAAAGAATGTGTGCCGGGCAGTATGCCGGTCAGACGGAAACGCACCATATCCTCCTCAGAAGCAGGAACATCATATGTCTTTTCTCCCACAGTCAGCCGGTACGCATATTCCGGCCCCATATTTTCCCATACCAGATCAGGATAATCCGCAGAAAGGCAGATTTCCGGAACTGTTTTCAATTCCGAATTTCCGGCATCTTCACGCCGGATGATGACATATTTCCGGACACGGGTAAATTTCCGCTGAAAAAAATTCATAAAACTGCCTGCAGACGCAGGTTCCGAAATCCGTCCCCGGCGTGTCACTGTACCGGACGCATGAATTTCCACTTCTGTATCGCTTTCCATATCCTGTATTGTCTGCCTCTGGGGATCAAAGAAACGGCAGGTTCCGTCTTTTCCGGTCTTCACAAGACCGCCCTCATAAAGAAAGCGGTTCCGGTATATTTTTTTCCAGTTTTTCCCGTCCGGTGAATACAGAACCTCTCCAACGGCCTGAATGAGCATGAGCACCGGTTCACTGTTTTCACCCTCTGCTTTCACATGGGGAACAAGCGCAGTCAGCAGCACAGCAATTGGGACTAAACAAAAAATATGAATTTTTCTCAAAGATGATGGCATAAACCGGAATCCGGCAGGCAATGTTCTCATATCAAACAATTTCCTGCAATATCAAAACACAAAAACTGCGGCACATGCAATCAGAAGAATATGGGCAGCAACAATGGCAAATTTGTGGGAGTGAAAAAATTCATTCTGCTTCTGCAGCCGCCTGAGTCCGCCGAATATTCTTCTGATCCTGTCCAAAGGCAGATACCGTTCATTGTCCGATGGGGAATCACTCTGAAAGGCAAAACAGGGAAAAGCCGCATACAGATGCTCATCTTCCAAATCCCGCAGAAAATCATCCCAGGGAATGCCGCGCCAGGGATTGATCACCAGTTTTTCAGCAAATTCCCGTTTGACAGCATAGGCATGGGTCAGGCTGCGGTACCGGATCTGCCGCACCGAAGGCCATGAGGTTTTTCGGCTGCCTTTGACCATGCATCCGAAAAACAGCATGTGCCAGTCTGTGTTTTCCTTCATAAACCGGATGCAGTTTCTCAGTGTTTCAGGGGAAAAGCGGTCAAATACAATATCATCCTCAAAAATGAGAATCCAGCGCGCTCCGGCCCGGATTCCCTTTTCCATGCAGAGCATATGGGATTCATAGATTCCCTGCTCACAGTCAGTCGGATGTTTGTCCACAAGCACAAACTCCGCAGCTTCGGACAGACCGGCTTTTTCAAACTGTGCCTTTGCCTCTGTTTGCCGATCCCTGCGTTCTGTCAGGGAAATGCAGTAAATTTTATCGAAATAATCCCAGCACATCAGAAAAACAATGCCACTTTCCGTTCAAAATGCTTGATTAAGCCCCGTGTTCCGGCGTACAATGCAGAATCAGGTTTCAGGTGTCAGGAAATTCGGATGTCTGCCTGAAATCTGCTTCATATTTTATATGAGAGCAGGCAAAATATCAAGGGAATTTGATTTCCGCAAATACCGGACAGAAAACAGTTCAAAATGAACCGAATCAAAAACCATATACGCAAACGGTTTGTGCAGTCACCTTTTGTCCAATCTGCCGTGGCAGAACAGACAGATCTGAGCGCATTCCGGGAACGTCCCACCGGCCGGATCATTTTCGGTCTTTTCCTCATCGGCTTCAGTTATGTCATCGGCTGGCCTGCGGTCAGTGCTTTGGGCGCACTCTCGGTTTATGCCCAAGAACCGATGATTCTGATGATCGGCGGCCCGGTGACATACGGTCTATCCCATCTGGTCTTTATTGCGGGAATGTATTTCGCGGGTGTAAAATACACAAAAATCTTTCTGAAATGGGCAGCACGGATGGCTGCGGAAAAACTGGGGGGGGTTGGGCCGGAAACGGTTTCCGGGAAAAAAAATAATGAAAATGCTGAAAATATAAAGGAAACACAGGGCAATGAGATATAACGGCAATATATAATGTCAATGCCGTTTCCTTAAGGCTCCCCTCCCTTCAGGGAGGGGAATTTTTTACTTAACTGATGTTACGCTGCCCTTTTAAAAATCAGCAGGTTACTCTCCCTGACCGTCATTCCGGCGTAAGCCGGAATCCAGTATTTTCAGCCAGTTCCGGATACCGGCTTTCGCCGGTATGACGACAGTGCGTAACATCAGTTACTTAAGGAAACGGCATTGTATATAACGTTTCAACTTCGGTTTTTTCGTCATTCCGGCGAAAGCCGGAATCCGGACTGGGGGCAGAAGTGAAAAGATACCGGAAACACTTACAGAACAGCCACTTCGCTGAAATTCAGAATATCCATATAATCCCATTCCCGATAAGCCAGCAGATACACATTCCTTTCACTGGCAATCCGAATCAGATCATCTTCAAAGCGCAGAGATGCAAACAGAGGGATGATTTTTTTCCCGGCATATTCCGGAAACAGTTCCCGAAATTTTCCGATGCTGCTTACAAAATTATCCAGATAAGCCGCGCTGGGAGAGCTTTTGCACTCCACAACAAAAACCCTGTCCTCACTCACGCCAATCACATCAAATTCACCGGCAAGCCCGCCTTCTTTGATTTTTCTTTTTCTTTTTATCATAAAATCAGATAATTCTGCACCAAAATATTTCTTCACCACAGGACGGACAGCCGGGGCCACAATATCTTCGATCAATGTCCCCATTTTGTTGGCCAGTTCGCCCCATTGTCTGTTCATCTGTTTCCGCTCCAGACGGGATTCGTCTTTGAAACCCTTCATTTCCTCCCTGAAATCCTTCTGATCCTGACGGACTTCATCCTTGAAACCCTTCATTTCCTCCCTGAAATCCTTCTGATCCTGACGGACTTCATCCTTGAAACCCTTCATTTCCTCCCTGAAATCCTTCTGATCCTGACGGACTTCATCTTTGAAACCCTTCATTTCCTCCCTGAAATCCTTCATCTCATTTTTGAAATTTCGCATTTCCCTGGACAGAACTTTAATGGAAGTACTTGTTTCAACAATAAATTTACCCAAAAGGGTTTCCAGCCTGTCCACCCGCTCCTCCAAAACATCATCTTCTTCATATTCATACATGGCTGATCTCCTGTTTTTTTGGCTGAAAAACGGCTTTCTCTTGAACAGTATGCCATCTGCTCCCAACAATCAAGGCTTTCCCATAATTATTTTGACAGCCTCATATGCGTTGATCAGCCCTGCACCGGTGCGGGAATTCTTTCCGCCTTTTTCCAGAGGAGTGGCTGTGGACTCGATAATTTCCTTTATCTGCCAGGCCGGAATTTCCGGATTTGCAGACAGCATCAGCGCGGCCACTCCGCTGACATGAGGGCCGCTGAAGGAATTCCCCGCAATATTGGGATTGGGATTCACATAACCTTTGCTTTCCGAGGCAAGGAGCGGATAATTTGGCCCCGGAAAACCGCATACATCCGGTTTCACCAATCCCTCGGGAAGGGGAAAATCCTCATAAAATTTCACCTGAGACCATTCCACCGGCCCCAGACTGCAGAAACCGGGAACCTGCCTGTTCTGATCCACTCCGCCTGC
>CAZDIU010000197.1:0-10336 GCA_964505535.1 uncultured Desulfobacterales bacterium
TGAAAGATGAATTTATAACACCGTTATATCAGGGCATTCCGGATACACAGAAAACAGA
The DNA here is from genome assembly GCA_964505535.1 of uncultured Desulfobacterales bacterium. Taxonomy (GTDB): domain Bacteria; phylum Desulfobacterota; class Desulfobacteria; order Desulfobacterales; family Desulfococcaceae; genus JAABRU01. The sequence goes on from CAZDIU010000197.1 coordinate 59, forward strand.
TGGTAAGGACTTCAGACAATGGCAAAAAAACGCAGCACCCCCACCGAACAGATCACCGTACAGGACAGAATCCTGAAATATGCCGAAGAAATCGGCTGGACGGTTATTGACCAGTCCACTGCCGAAACATGGCGGAAATTTGATACATCCTTAGCCTCTCCCAAAGAAAAAGCCCGCAGAGCATCGCTTTTCTTTGATGATATTGTCTATGAAAAGGTCAAAGCCTTTAATCCGGGATACAATTATCCCAAAGCCGATCTTGTTCGCACCCTCGGCAGTCTTCCGTCCGACATATCCGGCAACCGGGATTTTCTGGCCTGTCTGCGCGGTCAGAAAACCTTTTACCAGCCTGAACAGCGCCGGGAACTGAACCTGAAACTCATAGACTTTGAACAACCGGAAAACAATACTTATCAGGTCACGGAAGAATATTCTTACTGTAACGGGCAGTATATGAACCGGGCGGATGTGGTTTTTCTGATAAACGGCATTCCGGTGCTGATCTTTGAAAATAAAAACGCCACCGTGGATGAGGCCATTGCCATCGGTGTGGATCAGTTGCGCAGATACCATAATGAAACCCCGGAAATGATGATCCCCCAGCAGATATTCAGCGTTACCGAATCTCTGGGATTCTGTTACGGTGTCACCTGGAGTCTGAACCGCAGAAACCTCTTTAACTGGAAGCATGAAGAAGTCGGCAATCTGGAAAAGAAAGTCAAATCCTTCTGCGAAATCTCCAGAGTGCTGGAACTGATCAGAAACTATATCCTCTTTGCTGAAAAAGACGGAGACCTGAACAAATACATCCTCAAACAGCATCAGATGACGGCTGTGGAAAAAGTTGTGGAACGCGCGCATGATCCCGCAAAAAAACGGGGACTGGTCTGGCATACCCAGGGCAGCGGCAAAACCTACACCATTATCAAATCCGCAGAAATGCTGTTTCTGGCCCCCAAATCCGAAAAACCCACCATTCTGCTGCTGCTGGACCGGAACGAACTGGAAGACCAGATGATGCGCAATCTGGAATCCCTGCATGTGGCCAATGTGGTCAAGGCCGAAAAAATTGACCACCTCAATGACCTGCTGGAAAAGGATTACCGGGGGATCATTGTCTGCATGATGCACAAATTCCGGGGCATGAAAGCCGATATAAACCAAAGAAAAAACATCTATGTGCTGATAGACGAAGCCCACCGCACCACAGGCGGGGATTTGGGCATCTATCTCATGGCAGCCGTTCCCAACGCCACATTTGTGGGTTTTACCGGAACCCCCATAGACAAAACCGTAAAAGGAAAAGGCACATTCAAAACATTCAGTACGGATGACCCCGAAGGACACCTGCATAAATATTCCATCAAAGAATCCATTGAAGACGGAACCACCCTCGGACTGTATTACAGCCTTGCCCCCAATGAACTGGTTGTTCCCTCCGACATTCTGGAAGAAGAATTTCTGAAACTGGCCGAAACCGAAGGCATCAGCGACTTTGAGGAACTGAACAGAATTCTGGAAAAGGCCGTGCGCACAAAGGCATTTCTCAAGGCCGATGAACGGGTGAAAAAGGTGGCGAAATATGTGGCCGATCATTATACGGAACATGTGGAACCTCTCGGTTTCAAAGCCTTTCTGGTGGGCGTTGACCGGGAAGCCTGCGCCCTGTACAAACAGGCCATAGACAAACATCTGCCTGATTCGGATTATGCAAGGGTTGTCTATACACCTATGCCCAAAGACAGTGAACTGATGAAATCTTTTCATCTGGCTCCGGAAGAAGAAAAGAAGATCAGAAAAGACTTTGCCAATATTGATTCTCCGAGACCGAAAATCCTGATTGTAACGGAAAAACTGCTGACCGGCTTTGATGCCCCCTGTCTGTATGCCATGTACCTGGACAAACCCATGCGCGACCATACCCTGCTGCAGGCCATTGCAAGGGTGAACCGTCCCTATGAAGATGACGACCGGGGAATGAAAAAGCCACACGGCTTTGTTCTGGATTTCATCGGTTTATTCAATAAACTGAAAAAAGCCCTGTCCTTTGACTCGGATGTCGTAAGTGCGGCCATCAGAAACATTGACCTGCTGAAAAATATGTTCAGCGGGAAAATGGAAAAAGAAGCCCCGAAATATCTTTCACTTGCGGAAACACCCTTTACCGACAAAACCGGGGACAAACTGATTCAAATCTTCAGGGACAAATCCAGGCGAAAAGAATTTCTCAATTTCTACCGGCAGATGGAAATGCTTTACGAAATCATTTCCCCTGACCCCATGCTGCGCCCTCATATTGGTGACTACCGCACCCTTTCCGCCATGTATGCCATTGTTGAGAAAGCCTATTCCCGCAAGAAAAAGGTCTATGCGGATAAGGAATTCATGCGGAAAACCGAAAAACTCATCCGGGAAAATGTGGATATTACAGACCTGAAAGATGTTTCCGATGTATACGAAATTGATGCAAAAACCCTGACCCTGCTCAGGGAAAGCAAAAAAGGGGATGATACCAAAATCATCAATCTTGTCAAAAGTATCCGCAAAGAAGCTGATGACCATCCGGATGACCCTTATGCTCTTTCCATGAAACAGAAAGCCGAAGCCATTCAGGGGATTTATGAAGACCGGCAGGAAGAAACCCAAAAAGTATTGAAAAATCTGACGGAACTCGTACAGCAGGATTTGGAACGCAGAAAAAAACAGGCCCAAAAGAACTTTGACAGCATCACCTGGTATTTCTATTCCGGCCTTGAGAAAATAAAGGTAAAACAGCCGGATAAAATTATCGGAACCATTAAAAACGCTTTTACCCGTTTCCCCAACTGGCGCAAAAGTGAAAGCGAACTCCGGGATTTGAAGAAAGATATTTACTGTTCCATTCTTGAAAATGATGATTCCGTAACCGTGGATGCGGTTGTGGAGTTTGTGAATGAATTTTTCGACAACCTTTTCAGCACATCGGAAAATTGAAAATGGCAGTCAGTTCATGGAAAAACAAGCAGGATTTCAAAGACCGGGTGTATGAATATGCAAAAAAAATTGATGTAAAGGTCAATCAGCTCTGTATCCGGCCCATGAAAAACAAATGGGCTTCCTGTTCCACCAAAGGCAACCTGAATTTCAATGCCGAACTGCTGTACCTTGACAAAGAAATCGGTGATTATGTCATTGTCCATGAACTCCTGCATTTTCATGTTCCCAACCACGGCAGGGTATGGAAGATGCTGATGACCTATTATCTGGGGGATCAGTATGAAGATATTGAAAAACGCCTGAAAACACATCCGTAAGAATGTTGGGTCAGGCCGAAGGCCGTAACCCAACAATAACCTGTCTGTCAGAGCATTCTGAAATTTACAGTATTTCCAGAAGTCTGCTGTGAATATTGTCAAACCCGCCGTTGGACATGATCAGGATCAGGTCTCCGCTTTTGGCTTCTTTTGCCAGAAATGCGATAATCCCATCCGTATCCTCAAAATGGAAAGCCCTTTTGTCCCGTTGCTGTAAATCCGATACCAGTTTTTCCGATGAAAAACGCTCATTCACCGGAATTTTGTCCAGCCGGGAGGGTTTGCGGATGCAGATCATATCCGCCTCGTCAAACACCAGCGGATACACCTCCTGAAACACCTGGCGCATACTGGTGTTGGTGCGCGGCTCAAACACGGCAATCACACGGCCCTGTGCATAATGCGGGCGCACGGCCCTGATGGTTTCCCGCACCGCGGTGGGATGGTGTGCGAAATCATCCATCACGGTGATTCCGTTTTTCACGCCCCGCACTTCCTGTCGCCGGCGGGGACTGAGAAAGGTTTCCATCGCGCCGCGGATAACCGGAACTCCAATCCCCAGACTGTCGGCAATGGCAATCACAGACAGGGCATTGAGCAGATTGTGTTTCCCCGGCAGTTTTGTCCGGAATGTTCCAAAGCATTCACCGTGCTTTTTCACCTCAAATTCCGTCCAGGGTGTTTCAATCCGTATCTCTCCGAGTCCCCAGGGGGAATGTCCGTTTCCGCTGTATTTCACGACCCGGCAGGCACGGTTTTTGACCAGTTCCTTCACATTCTCATCCTGATCAAAGGCCACCAGGGTGCTGTCCGCGTTCATTTTCACCAGCAGCCGGTCAAAAAAGGATTTCACATGATTCAAATCCTTGAAAATATCTGCATGATCGAATTCCACACTGGTCATCACCGCGATATGGGGATTGAAATGAACGAATTTTGGCCCTTTGTCAAAAAAGGCTGTGTCGTACTCATCCCCTTCGATTACGATATGACCGCCTTTGCCCAGGCGGTAATTGCTGTTGAAATTCCGCAGGATTCCGCCAATGAAGAAACTCGGATCCAGACCGGCCTCATGCAGAAGCCATGCCAGAAGCGAACTGGTGGTGGTTTTGCCGTGTGTTCCCGTGACCATCAGCACTTTTTTGTCTCCGGCGATAAAATGATTGATGGCCTGGGGCATGGAGCAGAAGGGAAATCCCATTTCTGCAAGCGCCAGAGCTTCGGGGTTGGTGCGCACAACCGCATTGCCCACCACCACCAGATCCGGGCCGTATGCCAGATGCGCGGGATCAAATCCGTTGTTTACCGAAATGCCTTTTGCGGCCAGAAAATCGCTCATGGGCGGATAGACCCCCAGGTCAGAGCCGGTGACAGTATATCCCAAATCCTTCAGCATTCCGGCCAATGCGCCCATGCCTGTACCGCAGACCGCAATCATATGGATTTTTTCCACATGATCGGGAATCCGGTTTTTACTCATATCCATGTATGTTTTCCTTAATATGCTGACTGCAATTTTTTTGCAGGTGATTTTCTTTCATTTGTGATACAGAATACTGTGTCGGATTACGCTTCCCCAATCCGACCTGCGATACTTCGATACGGAGGATTTGCCCATGCAGGAAGCTCTGAAAGAAAGATTACGGAAATTCGTCCAAAGCTCACAGCATATCACCATCCTGACCGGTGCGGGGATTTCTGCGGAAAGCGGCATTCCCACCTTCCGCGGCCCTGAAGGTTACTGGACAGTCGGCTCCACAGAATACCATCCCCAGGAAATGGCCACCCGGCACATGTTCGGGCTGCGGCCCGATGAGGTCTGGAAATGGTATCTGCACCGGTTCAATGTCTGCTCCGCGGCTGCACCCAATGCAGGGCATTGCGCGCTGGCAGAAATGGAAAAAATCTTTGGGGATCGTTTCACCCTGATCACCCAGAATGTGGACGGTCTCCATCTCCGGGCAGGCAGCAGCCTGCAAAGGACGTATCAGATTCACGGGAACATTTCGTACATGCGGTGCTCGGAAGAATGTTCCCCCGCACTCTGTCCTCTGCCGGATGCATTCAAAGGCCGTGCCAAATCCGATGATCTCAGTGATGCGGAACACCGCCTTCTGATCTGCCCGGACTGCGGAAGCCGCACCCGGCCCCATGTGCTCTGGTTTGATGAATTCTACAACGAGCATTTCTTTCGGTTTGAAAGCAGCCAGCGCGCGGCAGCCAGAACAGACCTGCTTATCATTGTCGGCACTTCCGGAGCCACCAATCTGCCCACTCAGGTGGTGGCTGAAGTGGGCAGGCATGGCGGCCTGATTGTGGACATCAACATCGAAGAAACCCCTTTTTCACAATATGCCCTGCAATGCGGGGGATTTTTTCTTCAGCAGCCCGGAGGCACTGCCCTGCCTGCCATCCTGGAAGTGTTCAGGGGATAGGGTACAGGGGTCGGGGACTGTATGGACATTGTGGACACAATTCCTGAACCATGCCCCTGTCTCCTAATCCCTTTTTATCAGTTCAAAAACCACAGATGCTGCACGCACGGTTTCGTCAATGTCCTCTTCCGAATGCGCTGCGGAAACAAACAAAGCCTCGAACTGGGACGGGGCAAGGTAAATTCCCCGCTCCCGCATGGCTGTGTAAAAACTGGCAAACCTCTTTGTGTCTGATGTCTTGGCATCGGCAAAATTCTTCACACTTCTGTCTGTGAAGAACAGGCTCAGCATGGACCCCACCCGGTTGAATGCAGCGGGAATGCCCCTTACCAGCGCGGCTGCCTGCAATCCTACGGCCAGACGGTTGGATCTCTCTTCCAGTCTCTGGTAGAATCCCGGTTCTTTCAGTTCCTTGAGGGTGGCGACTCCTCCGGCTGTGGCCAGCGGATTTCCGGACAGGGTTCCGGCCTGGTACATCGGACCCTGGGGAGCCACCTTTTCCATAATCTCCCTGCGTCCGCCGTAAGCACCCACCGGCAGACCGCCGCCGATGATTTTGCCCAGACAGGTGAGATCCGGCAGAATGCCATAGCGTTCCTGCGCGCCGCCGTAAGCCACACGGAAACCGGTCATGACCTCGTCAAAAATCAGCAGGGTTCCGTGTTTTTCCGTTTCAGCGCGCAGGGTTTCCAGAAAACCCGGTTCCGGCGGCACACATCCCATATTCCCTGCCACCGGTTCCACAATGATGCAGGCAATCCTGTCTCCCTTTTGATTCATGAGGGTTCTGACGGCTTCGGGATCGTTATAGGGAAGAGAAACCGTATGCTCCACAAAGCATTTGGGAACACCCGGACTTCCGGGAATCCCCAGAGTGGCGACTCCTGAACCGGCTTCCACCAGCAGGGAATCCGCATGGCCGTGATAGCAGCCGTCAAACTTGACAATGGTATCCCGGCCTGTGTATGCCCGTGCCAGCCGGATCGCACTCATGGTGGCTTCTGTGCCGGAATTGACCAGCCGCACCATCTCCACAGAGGGAACAGCCTCCACGATCATCTCGGCCAGCCGCACCTCCATTACCGTGGGCGCGCCGTAACTGGTTCCCTGCCGCAGCACATGCTCCAGCAGCCGGATCACCTCTTTGTGCCGGTGTCCCAGGATCATAGGCCCCCAGGAACCCACATAGTCAATATACATATTCCCGTCCGCATCCACGATCCGGCATCCCTGTGCATGATCGATAAACAGCGGTTCCGCGCCAACGGATTTGCAGGCCCGCACCGGGCTGTTGACGCCTCCGGGAATCAGTTGAAGAGCTTCCTCAAACAGCTTTTGGGAATGTTGATTCTTCATGCTGTCATCATCCTTTCCATATGATTTTCTCATATCCTGCATCTCAGCATTTCCTCATTACAACCAATGGCGTCATATTTCAATATCTGAATTGACAATCTTTTTGTTATTCGGCACGGATTATGCGGCAAACGGATGGGATTGGAACCTTTCTGTTCCTGTTTATATTCGGAAAAACAGATTTTTCATATGCCGGACCGCGATCCGGGAAATTTTTTCCGGCGGATTTATGATTCCTGTTTTCTTTCCTGAAAAAATATGTTAAATTTTTATTTGGTTTCATTACTATTATTTTATATTTGCCTTAGTAATTCAGTCAGATTCAGATTTCTGCCCCGGCAAAGGAGGGGTATTATGAAAAACAGTGAAGACCGGAAACCCGTACCGGATATCCCGCTTCCCGCAACAAAAACATCGGAACTCAGGGGAAAACAGTCTGTCCGCGCCACCTTCAAGCTGTCGGAAAATGCGATCAATGCCATCACCACAGTTTCCATACACCTGGGAATCAAGCAGAAATCTCTTTTTGACCATCTGATTGAGGATATGAAATCGTTGGAACAGATTGCCCGTGAGATCAGTTCCCATGAACCCAGCCAGAAATCCCGTATCCAGAAAACCTATGTTCTGAGCCGGAGAACGCTGTCATCACTGGAACAGGTCTGCCAAAACTTTGACGCACCCCGCGATGCCCTGGTGGAATATTCCATCCGCCGGCTGCTTCCGATTATTGCGGGAGAACGGGAAAAGCACTGGAAGCGAAAAGAAATTGTAATGGATTTGAAAAAATTTATGAACCAGGAGGAAGCATTGCTGCACAAGGCAAAAGAACTGCTGGGCGAAGATGACCCTGTGGTCGCAGAACTGGAAAAAACCTGGGCCGTAAGCCGGAACGCATTTCACAGGATACAGCATTTTGTGGAAAAAGGTGAGATTATTGAGTCTTTTGATTTTAAGTAGGAAAACTGTGCGCCAAACATATTTTCCGCACTCCGGCAAGACCAAAAGATCAGCAAAACGCTCAAAGGAGAATCATGTTTCCCACCATTCTGATTATTGATGATGAACCATCCATTCTTCAGTCTTTAAGCGGACTTCTCAGCGATGAGGGATTTGAGGTGCTTACGGCATCGAACGGGTATGAGGGTCTCAAAATGATTGAGGAGGAAGCTCCGGACATTGTGCTGCTGGATATTTGGATGCCCGGCATTGACGGCATTGAAACCCTCAAGGAGATCAAAAAAAGCAATCCTTCCCTCCAGGTCATCGTTATCACCGGCCACGGGAATGTGGAAACCGCTGTCCGGGCCACCAAACTGGGCGCATTCGATTTGATCGAAAAACCCCTTTCCATTGACAAGGTCATTGTGGACATCAACAAGGCTCTCAATTTCAGGCGGCTGGAAGAGGAAAACCGTTACCTGCGCAAGAAGACCATTGAAAAGCATTCCATCAACGGCACCAGTCCGGTCATTGCAGAACTGAAAAAACAGATTGCCATTGTCGCTCCCACAGATTCATGGATACTGATCACAGGTGAAAACGGAACCGGCAAGGAACTGGCAGCCAGAACCATCCATCTTTTCAGCCCCAGGGCGGAAGAACCCTTTATTGACATCAACTGTGCGGCAGTTCCTGAAGATCGGCTGGAAAGCGAGCTTTTCGGCCATGAAAAAGGTGCGTTTGGCGGTGCGGAAAAGCGGCAGAAAGGCGGGCTGGAAATCGCGCATGAGGGAACACTTTTTCTGGATGAAATCTGCGACATGAACCTCGGCACCCAGGCCAGACTGCTGCGGGTGCTCCAGGAACAGAAATTTCAGCGCACAGGCGGCGGCAGAACCATAAAGGTGAATGTGCGGATTATTGCTGCCACCAACAAAGATCCGGAAACAGAAATCCGCGCGGGACGGCTGCGGGAAGATCTGTATTACCGGCTCAATGAGATTCCCATCACTGTTCCTCCCCTGAGAAAGCGGAAAGAGGACATTCCCCTGCTGGTGCAGATCTTTCTGGATGAAAAAACAAAGCTGAACAGTCTTCCGCCCAAAAAGATGAGTGCGGATGCGCTGGAAGTGCTCTGTGCCTATTCCTGGCCGGGAAATGTGAGAGAACTCAAAAATCTGATGGGCAGGCTGGTGCTCATGTCAGAAAAGGACAGAATCGAGCTGTCTGATATTCCGGGTCCCTGCAATCCTCAGCGGCAGTCGGAACACCGGTTTGAGGAGGCATTTTTTGCCACAGACAGTATGGCCCAGGCTCTGAATCATTTTGAAACCGCATTTATCCGGCGCAAATATCTGCAGTATGGCAGAGACATTGACAGAACTGCCAGGGCCATCGGGCTGAGCCGGGAAGGCATTTCCCAAAAACTGGCGGATATGGGGGAGATTCATTGAGAATCATCGCGGGGGAATTCAGGGGGCGGAAACTGCTGTCTGTCCGGGGCATGAAAACCCGTCCCACATCCGACCGTATCCGGGAGAGCATTTTCAATATCCTCTCTGATACTGTGCGGGATGCGGTGGTGCTGGATCTGTTTGCAGGAACCGGGGCAATGGGCATTGAAGCCCTGAGCCGCGGCGCAAAGTATGCGGTTTTCATTGAACAGAGCAAAGAGGCGCTCTCTGCTGTCTCCCAAAACATCAGAAACTGCTCCCTGGAAAACAGAACCCGGACAATGCGATGGGATATTGTGAAGAATCTGAACTGCATCCGGAATCTGTCTGATCCCTTCACCCTTGTTTTCGCAGATCCGCCCTATGATCAGAATATGCTGGAACCGGCTTTGCAGAACCTGATCCAAAGCGGATCGCTGGCTGCCGGAGCAGTCATTGTTGCGGAACATACCCCCGCGGAAACTGTTCAGGCGGCAGGACTTGAAATCACGGATCAGCGGCAGTATGGAAAAACGGCTGTTTCGTTTTTCCATTATCAAGAAACGTAAGAGCCTCCGGAGTGCAAAATATAAAGGGAACAGCATCGTGGGGTATAAACATCCTTGACTGGGCGGACTGGCGGGCAGAATACATTATCATTCAACACTCACCAAAGGCGGATTATGGAACACATTGCTATTTATCCCGGATCATTTGATCCGGTGACAAACGGCCATCTGGACATTATTCAAAGAGCCATGGGGCTTTTTGACAGAATTATTGTCACCATTCTGTGCAATCCATCGAAAAAAAGCCTGT
>CAZDIU010000198.1:0-10320 GCA_964505535.1 uncultured Desulfobacterales bacterium
CACCGAGGCCATGCAGAAGGGAGCGAAGCTGATCAATGTGGATCCCCGCTTCACCCGCACATCGTCCAAGGCAGACATTTATGTTCCTCTTCGCTCCGGAACCGACATCGCGTTTCTCGGAGGCATGATCAAATACATTCTGGACAACAAACTCTATAATGATTCCTATGTGACCGAGTACACCAACGCGGGCTTTATCGTAAAAGACACCTTCTCGTTTGCAGACGGCCTGTTCGCGGGTTATGACAAAAAAGCCCGGAAATATGACAAAAGCCTTTGGGATTTTGAACTCGATGACAAGGGCGTTCCTAAAATGGATCGTACCCTGCAGCATCAACGGTGCGTGTTCAATCTCCTGAAAAAGCATTATGAGCGTTACAACACCAAACTGGTTTCCGAAATCACGGGCACATCCGAAGCCGAACTGGTGGAAGTCTACAAAACCTATGGCGAAACCGGTCAGACCGGCAAGGCCGGAACCATCATGTACGCCATGGGCTGGACCCAGCATACGGTGGGCGTGCAGAATATCCGCACCATGTCCATTATCCAGCTCCTGCTGGGCAATATGGGCATGGCAGGCGGCGGCGTGAATGCGCTGCGCGGGGAATCCAATGTGCAGGGTTCCACAGATCAGGCTCTTCTGTGGCATATTCTGCCCGGATATCTGAAGATTCCCACAGCCTCCAAAGCCACGCTGGAGGATTATCTCAAGGCAGCAACACCTGTCAGCAATGATCCCCTGAGTGCGAACTGGTGGCAGAATTATCCCAAATATGCGGTAAGTCTGCTTAAAGCCTATTTCGGAGATGCTGCCAAAAAGGAAAATGATTTCGGTTATTCCTGGCTGCCCAAGGCCGATGATGACAAGCCATACTCCTGGTTTGACATCTTTGATGCCATGTACAGCAAAGAGATCAAAGGTTTGTTTGCCTGGGGCATGAATCCTGCATGCTCCGGTTCCAATGTGGGCAAAATCCGCAAAGCCATGTGCGAACTGGAGTGGCTGGTGAATGTCAATCTTTTTGACAATGAAACCGGTTCTTTCTGGCGCGGTCCCGGCATGAATCCCAAAGAAATCAAAACCGAGGTTTTCATGCTTCCCGCGTGTGTGTCGGTGGAAAAAGAGGGCAGCATCAGCAACAGCGGACGGTGGATGCAGTGGCGGTATCAGGGACCCAAACCCCTGGGCAACAGCCGTCCGGACGGGGACATCATCATGGAACTGGGTTCCATGCTCAAGGCTCTCTACAAAAAAGGCGGCAAATTCCCGGAACCCATTGTGAATCTCAAATGGGATTACATGACAGACCATGTGTATGATCCGCATAAAACCGCCAAACAGATCAACGGTTATTATCTTGCCGATGTCACGGACAAGGATCAGATTTACAAAAAAGGCACGCTGGTTCCCAGTTTCGCATTCCTGAAGGATGACGGTTCCACCTCCTGCGGCAACTGGATCTACTGCAACAGTTACACGGAAAAAGGCAATATGTCCGCAAGAAAGGGACAGCAGGATGCGCCCAATAATATCGGGCTGTATCCGGAATTTGCCTGGGCCTGGCCGGTGAACCGGCGTATTATCTATAACCGGGCATCTGTTGATCTCAAAGGCGAACCCTGGAACAAGGAAAAATGGGTGGTGCGCTGGACCGGGGAAAAATGGGAAGGGGATGTGCCTGACGGTGCATGGCCGCCCATGCAGAATGCAGACGCCAGCCCCAATGACAAATCCAAATATCCCTTTATCATGACCAAACACGGTCACGGCCAGATTTACGGCCCCGGTCTGGCAGACGGACCTTTCCCGGAACATTACGAACCCCTCGAATGCCCGGTGGAAAAGAATTTCATGAATGCACAGCGCATGAATCCCGTTGCCCCTGTGTACGGAACAGACGCTGACACTTACGCAACCTGTGATCCGCGCTATCCCTATGTGGGAACCACCTACCGCGTGACTGAGCATTGGCAGACCGGTCTCATGACCCGGCCCCAGCCCTGGCTTATGGAACTCCAGCCCCAGGTTTTTGTGGAAATGAGTGAGGAACTTGCAGATCTCCGGGGCATCAAAAACGGGGAACGCGTGATTGTAAGCAGCGCGCGTGGCAAACTGGAATGCACGGCCATTGTCACCAAACGGTTCAAACCCTTCAAAATCGGCGAAACTGTGGTGCATCAGGTGGGCCTGCCCTGGCATTACGGATGGAGATGGCCTGATACAAATGCGGAAGACAGTGCAAACCTGCTCACGCCTCCGACCGGTGATCCCAACACCCGGATTCCGGAAACCAAGGCGTTCATGGTCAATGTGGCCAAAAAGTAAAGGAGGTGAGAGATGAGTAAAGGATTTTTCATTGACACAACGCTGTGCACAGCCTGCCGCGGCTGTCAGGTGGCATGCAAGCAGTGGCACAATCTGCCTGCCGAGCATACGGTCAACGCAGGAAGTTTTCAGAATCCGCCGGATCTGTCTTTTGACACCTACAAACTGGTGCGCATGACAGAGGATGTGATTGACGGCAGACTGCACTGGCTCTTTTTTCCGGAACAGTGCCGCCACTGCATTGAACCTCCCTGCCTGGAAAGTGCAGGCGAGCCATCCGCGATTTTCAAAGATGAACATACAGGTGCGGTTCTGTTTACGGCCAACACAGCGGATCTGAACCCGGATGATATTATCGCTTCGTGTCCCTACAATATTCCGCGCAAAAATGACGGGGGGACTCTGGCCAAGTGCGACATGTGCAATGACCGGGTCATCAACGGCCTGCCTCCGGCATGCGTGAAAACCTGTCCCACCGGAACCATGAACTTCGGGGAACTGGAGGAAATGAAGGCCCTGGCTGAAAAGCATCTGGAAACAGCCAAAAAGAAATTCCCCAATGCAACGCTCATTGACAAAGACAGTGTGCGGGTGATTTATCTGACGGGATTTGATCCCATGAAATATCACAAAAACGCGATGGCCAGCCACAAACCCTTTGGCATGAACCGGCACATGGCCCTGCGGAAGATGTTCAGACCTTTAAGGGATGTGGTAAGAATATAGTGCTTCATTTCATCTGAAATTGTAGCGACTGTGCCTCACATAATACAAGGTCGGGTTAGCGTAAGCATAACCCGACACTCGGCATTTTGTCGGAAATACACCAACAATTTTAAGTGAAACAATGCAATAGTACCGTCTCCCGCTTAATTTTATCTCAGCATCCTGCAGGACAGGCCTGTGTGCATATCCTGCAGGATATCCCCCAGAAACTCCTCCCACAGTTTTATCATTCAAATTCAGATGGCAAACCCCCAATTCAGATTTTTGAATGATCACAGGTCATTTTTTCCCCCTTAATCTGCTTTCAGGCCCGCCTGCCTGCTCTCAGGAGAGGTAACGAAGCGGGGTTGTTTAAAAATTCAACTTGGTCTTGTGACAGTTTCATGGTAAGTATGTCTGTATGACTCAAACAATAATGCTTCAATTTTTTTAAAATACAGGGAAGAGGTTTGCTTCATCAAATCTGCCTGTAAAATAAAGGAGAAGAAATGGAAGAAAAAACCGCTGATTTTCTGCGAATTATAGCATCAGTCATCATTCCGCCCGTAGGTGTCTTTTTCCAGGTGGGCCTGGGACTGCATTTCTGGCTGAATATCCTGCTCACCCTGTTTGGATATGTGCCGGGATTGGTACATGCCATTTGGATTATTGTAAGAAAATAGGGCAATGGTTCAACCCCCTGAAATAAACGCAGGAGCGGATGTTGAATCCATCCCCGGAGAAAACAATCAAGGGATTCAATCCGCTGCAGAAAACAGGACATCTTTTGAAGCCGTATCATCGTTTCTGGCAGATGGGGACTGGTTTCAATAATCAGTATACACCCGCCAGTACCGGGCATCCCGTAACGGAAGAATTCAAAAACAGCAGGGTTTCAGCATAGTGAATCCCGGCGGAAAGGAACTGTCATGACATTCAGGGAAAATCTGCTGAAAAAGATCCGGATCAAAGCGCTGGCCCAACAGGTCAGCAACAGCATTGCCCCGTCCGGCAGCGAAAAACGCATGGATACGGAAACCATGCGCAGCCTTCTGGAAATGGGAGAATATGCGCACCAGAAAGAAAGAGATTTGGAACTGTATATTCTGGAAGACAGCGGATCGGAGAAAAAGAGGATTCTGGTGCTCGACAATGATCTGCCCATTTATCATACCACCATAGCGGATGTGGCCATGCGCAAAAGTCCCACAGTGAAAGAAATGGTGAACATCCGCAATGCCATGAAAATTCTCAATGACGCGGATGTGGTGCTGAGCAGAAAAGAGCAGTCTCTGGAGAGCATCCGGCAGCAGTGCATTGAGCGGCTTGATCTTTCCTTTGAACCTTCAGATATGGATGAAATTGAAAAAGACGGAGCGGTTTCTCTGGAAAGGTCTTATACAGACGGCGTGACAGAAGCGCTTGATCTGTTCGCGGAGCTTCTGGAATATGTTCCTGCTCCCCAGAGGTTCCGGATCAGCAATCATAAAATCATTGGACGCTTACAGACAAAAGATACCGGAGAACTCCTTTTCGGGCCTGTGGTCATTTACAGCCTGATTCACAACACACTCCGTCTCATCGATCAGCCGATCAGCAGTCTGAACAAAGATGATGCGGAAATGATTTTGAAAGTGGCTGGGGAAAAGATCAAGCCGTCCGGGGAAGGCGCGCCGGTCTTTGCCTTTCTGAAGGAAGCTGTCCTTTCAGGAAGACATTCAGAATAACTGTGTCAGTGAGGCCCTGTTTGGAAAAACCTTTTACCATTCTCTGCATGGGAATAAACACTCACTGCCGGACTGCACTGAAAAGCATTGCTGAGATGAGCAGTTGCAATATCCGGAAAGCCTCGTCCCTTTCCGCTGCTTTGGATCTGCTTGATGCGGAAGAAATCCATGTCATCATTGCTGATGAGGATAGGCTTGGCATCGTGGAAAGCATTGTCCCTCTTTATCCGGATCCGGTGAAGATACTCACGGGATACGGAAACGATCCGGATATCCTGATCCGGGCACTGAACATCCGGGGGATATGGAAATTTGTTCCCATGCACCGGGATGAGGAAGAGTTGCCAAACGCGGTTGCACTGGCTTTGGAAAGCTACGAAAAACAGAAGGAAAACAGAAAACTTGTGGATGATTTGCAGTATATGCTCCACAAGATGAATTTTCTCCATGAAATTTCCGGAAAAATATCAGAAACCAAACCCCTTTCACGCCTGCTCAGTGACATTATGGAAAGCAGCTGCGCGGTCATGAACGCGGAGGCCAGTTCTCTGCTTTTATATGACGCGGAAGAAAACAGACTTCATTTCAATATCACCATAGGGGACAAGGGGCCGCTTCTGGGGGAATTCAGTGTGGAAATGGGGGAAGGAATTGCCGGATGGGTGGCACTGCACCGTCAGCCCCTGCTGATCCGTGACTGTTACAGTGATCCCCGCTTTAACCCGGAAATGGACAGAAAAACATGCTTTACGACCCGCTCCATGATCTGCATTCCCATGATCCGCTACGATCAGCTCATCGGTGTTATGCAGGTTATCAACAAAAAAGACAGCGGTGTTTTTGAAAACAGGGACTTGATCATTTTTGAAACCCTTGCCTCCCAATGCGCGATTGCCATTGAAAATGCCAGACTGATTGAAATCCATGTGGAAACCGAGGCACTGGAACGGGAACTGGAAACAGCCAGGGAAATTCAGCAGAGTCTGCTGCCTTCCGTGCTTCCCCGGTATGAGGATATTGACTGTGCCGCTGATCTGATTCCGGCCAGACAGGTGGGCGGGGATTATTATACCATACTGAAAATCGGAGACGACAGAAGCCTGTTTTTCATTGCTGATGTGGTGGGCAAAAGCATCTCCGCAGCGCTGATTGTTTCCACCCTGTATTCCTGTCTGAAAACCTATATCCGTCTCAATCCCGAACATTTTGATCTGATGATGCTGGTGACAGCCATGAACAGGGTGATTCTGGATTCTGTGACAGCGGACAAATTTGTCACAGCCTGGTTTGGCCTCTATCATCATGACACCCGTATTCTTGACAGCATCAACGCGGGGCATAACCGCCCGATGATTTTCAGAAAGGGAAAAATCATTGAACTCAAAAGCGGGGGATTGGCGCTGGGAATTTTTGACACTTCCTACAGGATGCAGGAAATGCGGATGCAGGCAGAGGATGTGCTGGTTTTTTATACAGACGGGATTACCGAGGCATGGAATGAAAACGGGCACCAGTATGAAACCCGGCGGCTTGTTCACGCGGTTTCAGAAAATATGGGCAGATCAGCGGCAGAGATACTGTCAGAAATCAAAAAAGATGTGAAGCAGCATGTGGGGAATGCTCCGCAAAGTGATGATCTGACCTGTGCGGTGATCCGCATCTGCTGACGAAAAAGGCAGCCGGTCATCATGTGTTCTGACCGGTTGCCTTTTTTATACATCAATTACTGTCCCTGGGGACATTCACTTATTTTCTGCCCTTTGCCAGACCCAATTTGGTCAGGGCATCTTCCATCTCACCCAGAATCGCGGGATCATCAATGGTGGCAGGCACTTTGAACTCTTTGTTGTCTGCGATCTTCTGAATGGTTCCTCTCAGAATTTTGCCGGAACGGGTCTTGGGCAGACGTTTGACCACTGTGGCTGTCTTGAAAGCCGCTACCGCGCCGATGTTGTCCCGAACCATCTGCACGACTTCCTTGACAATCTGCTCATGGGGTTTGGTGACACCAGCCTTGAGAACCAGGAAACCGACCGGAACCTGACCTTTGAGCTGATCCTCAACACCGAGCACCGCGCATTCAGCCACATCCTGATGATTGGAAAGCACCTCCTCCATTGCACCGGTGGAGAGACGGTGACCGGCCACATTAATGATGTCGTCTGTACGGGACATGACATAAACATATCCGTCCTCATCAATGAAGCCCGCGTCTGCTGTCTTGTAATATCCCGGAAATTCATCCAGATAGGATTCCTTGTACCGTTTGTCATTCTGATACAGGGTGGGCAGTGTTCCCGGAGGCAAAGGCAGTTTTACCACAAGAGCGCCTGTGGTTCCCGGAGGAAGTCTTTTGGCGCCCTCATCCACCACCTGCACATCCCATCCGGGTACGCCCTTGGTGGGAGAACCGTATTTCACAGGGAAATGCTGAATGCCCATGCAGTTGGCTGCAATGGCCCAGCCGGTTTCAGTCTGCCACCAGTGATCAATAACCGGCACATGCAGATTGTTTTCCGACCACTGAATGGTGTCCGGATCAGAGCGTTCACCCGCAAGGAAAAGAATCTTGAAGCAGGAGATGTCATATTTTTTGATGAATTCGCCCTTGGGATCTTCCCGTTTGATGGCACGGTAGGCTGTGGGCGCGGTGAACATGCACTTGACTTTGTGCTGGGAAATGACTCTCCAGAAAACACCTGCATCCGGGGTTCCCACAGGTTTGCCTTCAAAGAAGATGGAGGTGCAGCCCTTGAACAGCGGGGCATAGACAATATAGGAATGTCCCACAACCCAGCCTACGTCAGATGCTGCCCACCACACATCATCCTCATCAATGTCGTAAATGTTTTTCATGGTCCATTTAAGGGCAACCGCATGACCCCCGTTGTCCCTGACCACGCCCTTGGGCTCTCCGGTTGTGCCGGAGGTATAAAGAATGTAAAGGGGATCTGTGGCCGCGACCGGAACACAGTCTGCGGGTTTGGCTTTTGCCATGACATCATTCCAGTCCAGATCCCGGCCCGGAATCAGAGGGGCTGTTTCCATGGGACGCTGAAAGATGATGCATTTTTCCGGTTTTGAGGTCGAAAGTTTGATGGCCTCATCCAGCAGGGGTTTGTATTTGATTACCCTCTTCACTTCAATGCCGCAGGAAGCCGAGACCATGATTTTGGGTTTTGCATCATTGATGCGGGTGGCAAGCTCTTTTGCGGCAAAACCGCCGAACACCACGGAGTGAATGGCTCCGATGCGCGCACAGGCCAGCATGGCAATGGCTGCTTCCGGAATCATGGGCATGTAAATAATGACACGGTCCCCCTTGACAACACCCTGATCTTTCAGTGCGCCTGCAAATTTTGCAACTTCGTCCCTGAGCTGTGTATAGGTATATTTTTTGACGGTCTCGGTGACAGGACTGTCGTAAATGATGGCAATTTTGTCGCCTCTGCCCCGTTCAATGTGCAGATCCAGTGCATTGTAGCAGGTATTGAGAACTCCGCCTGTGAACCAGCGGTAGAAGGGTTTGTTGGAATCATCCAGGACCTTGTCCCATTTTTTGTACCAGTGAATATCCTCGGCTGCCTTGCCCCAGAATGTGTTCGGATCTTTAAGAGACTGCTGATACACTTCATCGTATTTTCCCATTTTTTTCTCCCTTTTGCGGTTTGTCTGTCTGTTTATGAAAAATGCCTTATGAATCTGAACATTTTATGATCAAACAACATATGCTGTTTGAAATAAATATTGATATTGTGCAATCCTGTTTGTGAATTGCATTCAGAAAAATGATGGTGTTCTGTTTACCGGAAAACGTCAGTTGTGTAAATCGGTATGAAACCTATTTTCCTGTAGGGAGAAAAATGACAGAATGTAGGCTTGTTTCCTACAAAAAACTGCGTTCAGTGTCAGGGATGAAAAATTATTTCTTGCATTTTTTCCGCTTATCCATCATAAGAAGGGCCGATTGACAGAAAGATATGTCCAAACTTCAATATCTGCCATAAAGAAACAAGTTAAGGATGATACTGCCATGAAACAGGAACTGATTGAACTGCTGTGCCGGAAATCCTTTCAGTACAGTGAGGAACCAATTTTCAAACTCGTATCCGGCAGGATGAGCAGTTTTTATGTCAACTGCAAACCTGTCACCCTCGGCCCCCGCGGCATGTTTCTGATCGGTCATCTGGTGTTTGAGGCTGTCCGGGATATCAATGTCAGTGCTGTTGGCGGCCTGACATTCGGTGCAGATCCCATAGCGGTTGCCGCTGCCTTTGCCTCAGAACTCAAAGGACAGCCCATCAAGGCGTTTTCCATACGCAAGACGCAAAAGGATCACGGCATCGTCAGATGGATTGAGGGAGATATGACACCCGGTGAACGGGTGGCCATTATTGATGACGTGGCAACCACCGGAGGCTCCACCATCAAAGCAATAGAAAGGGCATGTTCCGAGGGGCTGGAGGTTGTGCGGGCTGTGATTCTGGTTGACAGACAGGAAGGGGGACTGGAAAACATCCGCGCACATGTTCCGGATGTATCTGCCATTGTCACCAGACAGGAACTGATGCAGCAGTGGAAGAAAAATATTTCCTGAATATCTGAGGCAGTACCGATCTGAAACAGATAACAGGAGTTCCGGCTGAAAACCGGCAAACAGGATTATTTGTTATGATTCTCCGGATGCTGCTTTTTTTTCTTTGCTTCCCGGTGCGGATATCCGGGCAGAGGGAGCATCCTCAGCCTGGGAAAAATTTGTCACCCGTGCATTCATTATGCCGCCCGGCTCAATGACCAGATCCCCGCACCGGATTTCACCCTCACAGTTTCCTTTGGAAAGAATGCGCAACTGTCCTCTGACATCAGCCTTTCCTGCAAAGCGGCCGCCGATGATCACTGTGTCTGCACTGATTTCCGCTTCAACGATTCCCTCTTCGCCAATGGTGATGAATTCTCCCTTCAGAATCCCTTTCACCGTTCCTTTGATGACAGCCTTTCCGGCAAAAGACAGGGTTCCCTCAAACACCGATCCCTGATCCAGAAGTGAAAACTGTTCTGTTTTTTTTGACATGATATGTTTTTCCTGATTTGCGGTTCAGAGATTTCCAACGCTGTTCCCAAAAAGATGCCGGACAGAGAATGGGAGTCAATGCTTTTTCAGCTTTGTTTTTTTAAGGCATTAAGCACAAAGTACACAAAATTGAATCCGTCAATATGGTTTCAATGAAACATCAGCAAAGCTGTGTGTTGCATTTTTTATTCAAAAAATTGAACAGTTGCCTGAATATGGGGCATTTGTTCCTTACTGTGTCAGGATGTATTTCCAGCAGCAATGACGGTGTGTGATCTCCTTTTGAATAACGTGTAAAATCTTTATCTTCTTCATGTACCGTGGTGGATGCAATAATTGCCTCTGACAGTTTGCTGTCACAGCAATCCCGCTGTGCATCGTAAGTTCCGAAGGATTCAGGGGCATCAAATGGTATTTTCTTTTCTGTGACAAGCCAGTGTCTCATTCGTTCGTGTCTTCTCCGAAAATCAGGATGATGACGAACAGAA
>CAZDIU010000199.1:0-10299 GCA_964505535.1 uncultured Desulfobacterales bacterium
GGATTCTTTCATCTTCATAAATTCTTTTCCAAATAATATTCGGATAGGTTCATAACTCCCCAATCTTTTGTGGAAGCAAATATTTATCAGAATGAAGAAGCGGCTGTTCAGGATGCCCTGCGCCATCTGCTGCGTTCACGGCCTGATCTGAAAATTCAACTGGCTGTTTATCAGTATCAGAAACAGAATATTTCTTTGGAAAAAGCAGCCAATCTTGCAGGCATAAGCCGGGCGCAGATGAAAGACATTCTTACGGAACAGGGTATTCCTCTTCGGCTTGGCTCCCGGACAGTTACAGAAGCATTGGAAGAAATTCAGTTTTTGGGTGAGGAATTGGAACAGATATGACTGTTATAGCAAATACAACTGTAATCTCCAACTTTTCGTCTGTCGGACGTCAGAAAATTGAAGATGAAAATGTAAAAATAATTCTTGTCAAAATCAGGCATCGGAGAGAAGTATACAGATAAAAAACTGAAAACCTTCTTTATTCAGGCAGTTTTCCGCTTTCCCTGCCATAATTTCTGTCCGGTATCTGTCCGGTTTATGTCTGATTCATACCCCTTGTTTTCTCCCTGTCTTTCCTGTATTTTTCCCTTTATCACAAAAATGCGAACCTGCAAAGAAAGGAAATTGTTTATGGGAAATTTTATTGCACATTCACTGTCACTGATACTGACCGTTCCGTCTTACAACGTATTCCGGAAAACCGGAAAATTCTGCATCAAAGGGTTTTGTGTTTTTTTCTTTGCCATGACAATTCTCTTTGCATCATTGGGAGAAATGGGAATTGCACAGGAAAAGAACGCTGATCTTCCGGTACTGTCCCCTTCTTTTCACAAATTCCTGTCCGGATTTGCAGACAGCCGGACAGAGCAGTTGAAAAGAGTGAAGTTCCCTTTGGCATCTGTATCTCTGAATGAGGAAGATGAGGAAAAAACTGTTATGATACAAAAGCAGGACTGGCAGTTCAGGGATTTGTCAGGATATGCCAACTGCCTTGTGTATGTGTATGACACATTTGAACCTGATGATGCGGTTCAGGCAAAAGGAGTCAGCACTGAGGAATTTATGAAACTGCTTTCCCAACCCGGCATGCAGGTGGACAAATCCTTAAAAAATAACGGAAAAAGGCGCATTCACTTTAAAGGCATTGAGCATGGCGTAAGTTATTCCCTGTATTTTCAGTTGATCGGTAATGAATGGTATCTGGTCAGGGAAGAGGATTTCAGCATGTAAGCAACCAGCCGGAAATTTTCAGGTGCGGATATTTCCAAAGTTTTCAGAAGTATTTCAGACCAAATTGTTTGCTTATTCACATTGGAGATTAATAATGAAAATCACATGTGCGGATTGCAAAACAGTTTACAATATCAGTGATGACAGAATCCCGGAGCAGGGAATTGACACCGTATGCAAAAAATGCGGCAAAGCCCTGCATCTTGCCAAAAACAGTCAGAATGCGGAAAATCCCCACCGTCTGGCAGAAATCATTCAAACTTCTGAAATCAATCAAAATGCGGAAAACAGTCAGCCAGAGACTGTGCAGGAAATTCTCCTGACACCATGCAGTCAGTGTGCAAAGGAAATCCGTCCTGATGCCAAAACCTGCCCCCACTGCGGTGCAAAAGTCAGGTCCGGAATCTTTGGCAAAATGAAAAAACAGGCAGGAGAACTCACTGAAATGGCAAAGGAAAAAGCAGGGGGACTTACGGAAATGACCAAAGAGGCTGTAAAGCATGTTGACAAAGAGCAGTTAAAGGAACTGGCAAAGCGCGGTTCTGAAATTGCAGCAAAGCATTCCGGAAAGATTGACAGACTGCTGCGTTTTTCCTTCAGATTCGGCAAACTGGTGTCTGCATTTTTCATTTTCCTTTTCTTTCTGCTGTTTGTCTCCGGCATTGCCTATTATTTTGTGGCCGGAAACGCGGGATTCCGGACACCTGCATTTGAGGATGTGCGGTCTGTGCTGGAAGACAGGGGGAAATCCTATTCTTCCCATGATTTTTCTGAAATTGACAGAAAAAGAAAGATGGAAAACACTTATGGCGATACCGTCAAAAAAATGATCATTGCATACCAGTTTTCCGAAGGAAACTATGATGTGATGATGAAATGGATTCTCGCAGTTCCGGATGAATTTCAGAAAAAATTCATACGGCATGGAAGATTTTCTGAAAGACACGGAAAAATGGGCGAAAAAAAACAATGAAAAAGACATGGATTATGCACAGTTTGCAAATCAGTACAGGGAAATGTTTTTCAATGCGCTCAGAGAAATGAAGGAAAAAAATCAGGAACTTTCCCAGAGGAAAATGGCTGTGCTGGGTTCCATTGCCGCATCGCTTCTGCTGTTCATCATTTTTCTGATCATCCCCATTCTGATCAAGATTGAGGAAAATTCGGCAAACACTGTTGTGGAAATTCAGCATCTTTTCCAACATGTTCAATAGTGCTTTGCCGAAATAAAACTGAGGGATGCAGTTTTTTTGAGACCTTTTTGCTTAAAACCCGGCAGAATAAACTTGACACAGCATCAGTCTGATACCAAATCACCATTGAAAACATGCTTCTGAAAAAGGCAATTTTCTGTAATCAGACAGAAAAAAATGGCAGGATTGCATAAAATCAATGGCGATTCGGTATAATTCTGCAAATTGCAGAAATCACCTCACTGCTCTGTTTCACCGGGACTTGGCAGCATCCCACATGCGCTCTTTTTCCGCACGGGGAACCTCATCAATTTTTCTGCCGCTTTCTGCCGCGATTTTTTCCATATGCCGGAATCTGTCTTCAAATTTCCGGGTTGCGGCTGCAAGCGATGTTTCCGGATGAATGCGGGCAAAACGGGCCACGTTGACCAGAGTAAAAAGAATATCCCCGAATTCCAGAGCAAGGTCTTTGCTGCTCTGTTCGTCAATATCCCCTCTGTCCTGTTTTTTCTCCAGTTCCGCTTTGAATTCCGCCCATTCCTCCCCGGTTTTTTCCATTACACCTGTGATGTCATCCCAGTCAAAACCGGTGCGCGCTGCACGTTCAGAAATCCGAAAAGCACGCATCAGGGCAGGCTGTTTGGGAGGAATGGAATCCAGCACAGATTCTTTGGCGCAGTTGTTTTTCTCTTTCATTTTGATCTGCTGCCACCGGTTCCGCACATCTTCGGCATCTTTTACGGTTGCATCGCCAAACACATGGGGATGTCTCCGGATCATTTTTTCCCTGATCCGCGCGGCTGCGGCTTCAATGTCAAACAGGCCTTTTTCCTCAAAAAGTTTGGCAATGAAGAGTATCTGGAAAAGCACATCTCCGAGTTCCTCGCAGATCATATCCGGATCACCGGATTCCACAGCATCCGCAAGTTCATACACTTCCTCTGTCAGATACAGGGTCATGGACTGCGGGGTCTGTTTTCTGTCCCAGGGGCATCCGTTCTCCCCTCTCAGTCTTTCAATCAGCGCATTTACAGCTTTGATATGAGGATATTCCAAAACAGACAATTCCTATTTTTCGCTTTGTTTGCCGGGATTTTCCCAACTTTCCCGGAGATGGGTGAATTTTTCCGCAAATTCCTTTTTCATTTCATTGGGAATGATACTTACCAGTTTTGCCGAGATCGGTGTCACAGCCGGTGCCAGTGCGGAATTTCTCAGCACCGGTGCGTTTTTGGGCAGAAATGCCACCAGCACGGCCAGCAGAATGGACAGGATCAAAATGCTTTTCACTGCGCTGAAAACCAGCCCGCTGATGCGGTCAGTCCATTTCTCAAAAGTATCGCCCCCCATCCGCCGGATCAGAATTCCAATCAGCCATGCCAGACTGTATATTCCAAAAAAGATGATCAGAAATCCGAATATTTTGAGATAACCCGGATCGGAAAGCCAGCGGGACAGAAATTTGGCTCCCTGCGGATACCATGTATACGCGCAGTAAAACCCGCAGATGACGCCTGTGATGGCCGTGATTTCACGCATAAAGCCCCTGAAAAAGCCCAGGACCATTTCGTAACCAAAAACAACGACAATCAAAATATCCAACGGATTCATATTGCTGTCTGTTTTCCCTTTTGCAGGAGTTTTTTTTGACATTTGGAAACAGAAAATATACAATCCAAAACAGAAAAACACTAACAGAACAGACAGGGAAGGTCAAGCCCTTTCCTCCGTCATATTATGATTAATTATCTGATATTATATAAAAAGGAGCAGAATCAGTGCCGATTTACGAGTTTTACTGCAAAGACTGCCATACCGTGTTCAGTTTTTTTTCCAAACGCACAGACACCCAAACATGTCCCCAATGCCCAAAATGCAAAATCCGCAGGCTGGAAAGACAGGTGTCCCTGTTTGCATTTACAGGAAAGGCAAAAGAGGCCGGGGAACTGGATGATCTGCCTTTTGATGAGTCCCAGATGGAAAAGGCCATGCAGGTGCTGGCAAGGGAGGCTGACAATATCAATGAGGATGATCCCAAACACGCGGCCAATCTCATGCGGAAACTTACAGACATGACCGGAATCCAACTGGGGCAGGGAATGGAAGAGGCCCTGAGACGCATGGAAAAAGGGGAGGATCCGGATCAGATTGAAGCGGAACTGGGGGATGTGATGGAAGGAGAGGATCCCTTTGTGCTTCCTTCGGGCAAAAAGGCGGGAATAAGCAGCAGAAAACGTCCGGCACCTTTCCGGGATGAAAATCTGTATGATCTTCATCCGGAAAACTGAAATTGTTTTGTCTCGAAGATTCTTCATCACCTGCCATGAAAGCAGGAAGAAAAAGAGTGCCAAACTGGAAGTCTGGCATTCCGGCATTTTTCTGACATGATTCAAAACAGGAGAAAAAAAACATGGAAAATTCCGTACAAAATCGGCTGGAAGTGCAGCAGGGGGATATTACCCTGCTTGCTGTGGATGCCATTGTGAATGCAGCCAACAGTTCTCTTTTGGGCGGAGGCGGTGTTGATGGCGCAATTCATCAGGCCGCAGGGCCGGATTTGCTTGCTGAATGCCGGACGCTGGGCGGATGTCCGACCGGAGAAGCCCGAATCACCAAAGGATACAGGCTGCCTGCAAAATATGTGATTCACACGGTTGGCCCGGTTTACAGCGGAAAGCCTTCGGACAAAGTGCGGCTGGCCTCCTGCTATGAAAACAGTCTGCGGCTGGCAGCGGAAAACAGGGTGAAAACCATTGCCTTTCCGGCCATCAGTTGCGGCGTCTATGGTTATCCCATTGAAGAAGCCTGCCGGGTGGCTGTGGATACGGTTGCAAAATTTCTGTCAAAAAATTCTTTGCCTGAAAAGGTCATCTTTGTTCTTTTTTCTTCGGACGACCGGAAGGTGTATGAGGATTATCTGAAACAGAAATTCTGATTGTCACTTTATCTCTGGAAACTGATCCACAAACAGGGAGGTGATGCTGTCGAGAAAACGCATTCCCCGAACTGAAAGCGCACATCGGCATGCATCTTCCTCCAGAAATCCTCTTTTTTTCAATTCTTCCCTCAGTTTTCCGAACAAATCAGCAAAGGAAACTGCAAAACGGTTTTCAAATTCTTTGATCTCAAGTCCCTGTTTTTGCCGCAGCCCCACATATACGGCTTCCATCATTTCCTGTTCAGATGTCAGCTCTTCTCTTCCGGCTTCGGGAAGAACATTCTGTTTCAGAAGATCAAGATAATCTTTCACAGATCGGCAGTTCCAGCAACGCATGGGCGGAAAAAATGAATGTGCGGCAGGCCCCAGCCCAATATAGGGCGCAAAAGACCAGTATTTCCGGTTGTGCCGGGACTGCAATTCCGCAGACCGGGCAAAATTGGAGATTTCATACTGGGCATATCCTCCGGATTCCAGAAAATTAACCGTGAATTCAAAGAGATTTCCCGATGGTTCCTCTTCCAGAGGGGAAAAAAATCCTTTTTCCATCTGCTGTGTGAGACGGGTTCCGGATTCATACGTAAGCATATAGCAGGAAAGATGCGCAGGCGCGAAGGCAAGCGCCTGTTCCATATCCGAACGCCAGTCCTCTTCCGACTGTTCCGGCAGCGCATAGATCAGATCAATCCCCATGTTGTCAAAACCCGCTTTTTTTGCCCATGCAAGCGCAAGAGAGGCGTCCCGCGCAGTGTGAATTCTGCCAAGAAAGCCTAGGGATTCATCAGAAAAAGACTGCACGCCAATATTGATGCGGTTGATTCCCATGTTTCGGAATTCCCTGAGAGATTCAGGAGATACCGTTCCGGGGTTGACTTCCAGAGTGATTTCTGCATGGGAATGAAGATCAAAGCACTGAAAAGCTGTATCCAAAATCTGGCGGATGTGTTCCGGCTTCAGAACAGACGGGGTTCCTCCCCCCAAATACATGGTATCAAAGGGAAAATCCGCATGGCAAGATCGCATTTCCATTTCACGGATCAGCGCGTGAACAAAATCCGGTATCAGGGAAAGATCCGTGACAGAATAAAAATCGCAGTAATCACATTTCCGGACGCAGAAGGGAATGTGAATATAAATACCTCCGCTTTGGCTGTCAGAGGAATGGAAATTGGCTGTATTCATATGCTCAATTCAGCCCGGCAATCAATTTCCGGGCTGTTATATGCCGTCCCTGCGGGACGTTATCACCTGTCTGTCAGGCAGTTTTCCCACCTGCGGCTGACTGATCGTATAACTTTTTGAAATCAGTTCATATTATAACTGATATGCACTTTTGCAGGTCCATCTGAGGGGGGATTCAGGATCACCCCTCGTCAGAGGTTCGACCAGATTTTCCAGTGCTTCAAGAATTCCGGGTTGTTTCTCTGTTATTTTCCTGCGTCCTCCTCCTGTTTTCCTGACATGTCCTTTATCCGGATTTTCCTCACTTTCAATCTCTTTCAGTCCCTTATAAATCCTCGGTCTGGATACGCCTGCAGCTTTATGGACTGCCGTGACTCCTCTTCTGCCGTGAGTGAGATTATAGGATTTTGCTCTGGCCGCACATCACAACCTTACCCTGCGTTCATCCAGAAAACAGGATATAACATGAAATTCCTGTTGAATTAATCTGATGTTTTCTGATAATGTCTGTGTTGTGGAAATTGCAATTTTTGCAGTGAATCTTTTGGCGTCCCGCCGTGTTTTCCCGTTTTTGCGGATAGTTTCACTGCCGCAGCCGCCGGCATTTTATTGCAGTCATTTTTTTCCTCCTGTTTTCTGATGTAAGTAAGGCAACATAAATTTTCGGGTGTAAAGTTTTCAGAAAAACCGGATTTTTCCGGAAAAATCCGGTTTTTTTATACCTGAAAACTTTCGGTTGGGTACTTAAAAAAACAGAAGCAGTATATCATATTTTTATCAGCATGAAAAGTCCCACTATCGGGAACTGAAAGAGGCAAACAGTGCAGGTGCGGATCAGGGTGCTGCACATTCAAGGATGGAATCATGAGGAACGAACAAAGATGAATCTGTATTTTATGGATGGAAACGAGGCTGTTGCCTGGGGAGCACTGCACGCGGGCTGCCGCTTTTTCGCAGGCTATCCCATCACCCCGGCCACAGGCATATACAATATGATGCTGAAACTCCTGCCGCCCGCAGGCGGTATCTGCATACAGGGAGAGGATGAGATTGCTTCCATCGGCTACTGTCTGGGCGCATCCATGGCCGGGTGGAAAGCCATGACCGCCACTTCCGGGCCGGGCATCAGTCTGTACAGCGAAAACATCTCTTTTGCCATTGGGAGCGAAATTCCCATTGTCATTGTGGATGTGCAGCGGCTTGGGCCGTCCACAGGGTCGGCCACCAGGGGAGCAGACGGAGATATTCAGTTTCTGCAATGGGGAAATAGCGGAGGGCTTCCGGTCATTGTGCTGGCCCCGACCGATGTGCGGGACTGTTTCACCCTCACGGTTGCGGCCTTCCATCTGGCTGAGGAATTCCGCTGCCCTGTGTTCATCGCATCCAACAAAGAGATTGCCATGACCAGAGAGAGTGTGGATTTGGATGCAGTCAGGGATATGACAGTGAAGGAGCGTGCACCGGCATCCTGTGACCGGCCTTTTCTTCCCTTTGCCGTGTCCGAGGGGCGGACAGTTCCGGATTTTCTGCCCATCGGCGCAGAGATACCGGTGCGCCAGACATCCTCGACCCACGGCCCGGACGGATATATCACCACAGATCCGGAAGAGATCAGCCGGATGCAGAATCGTCTGCGGGACAAACTGATCCCGGCAGCGGATCGCATCTGCATCTGTGAGGAATATCCCGCGGAAAAAGCTGATACACTGATGATTTGTTACGGAGTGACCGCACGGGCCGCGAAAACCGTTTATCAGGAACTGAAAT
The DNA here is from genome assembly GCA_964505535.1 of uncultured Desulfobacterales bacterium. GTDB lineage: Bacteria > Desulfobacterota > Desulfobacteria > Desulfobacterales > Desulfococcaceae > JAABRU01. The sequence continues at coordinate 8,320 of CAZDIU010000199.1, forward strand.
CCGGAAACCGGCCGGTTTCCCTGCTGATTCTCAAAACCCTGTGGCCGGTTCCGGAGAATCTGATTCGGGAAAAGGCAAAAAATTACAGCAGGATTCTGGTTCCGGAAATGAATCTGGGACTGTATGTGCGGGAAATACAGCGGATTCTGCCGGATAAACATGTAAAATTTTTTGGACAGATGAACGGCGGACTGATCAGTCCGCAGCAGATACGGAGGGCTTTGGAAAAATGACGCTGCTGAATACAAAACGTCCGCCCGTGTTCTGCCCCGGCTGTTCCCACGAACGGATTGTCCACGCGCTGGATGCGGCATTCGGGCAGATGGGGCTGCAGGGCAGTCAGGTTGTCATTGTCAGTGACATTGGCTGTTCCGGTCTGTTTGACACTTTCTTCAGCACCCATGCCATGCACGGGCTGCATGGCCGAGCCCTGACCTATGCCGCGGGCCTGAAACTGGCACGGCCTGATCTGCATGTGGTGGTGACAATGGGAGACGGGGGTCTGGGCATCGGCGGAGCACACCTGCTGGCAGCCTGCCGCCGCAATCTGAATCTGACGCTGCTGATTCTCAACAATTTCAATTTCGGCATGACCGGCGGTCAGTTTTCCGTGACCACACCGCAGGATGCAGAGGTGGGATCAGGTTTTCTCAACCAACTGGAACTGCCCTTTGATGTGTGCAGGGTTGCTGCATCCGCTGGAGCGGCTTATGTAACCCGGTGTTCCGCATACCGGAGTGATATACCTGATATTATTGAAAAAGCCATCCGATTTGAAGGATTTGCCCTTGTGGATATATGGGGAATCTGCACCGGCAGATATACCCGGCACAACCGGCTGACGCCCAAAATCATTGAAGAACAAATCTCTGTCCTGCCCATTTTTGACGGGCCTGTGGCAGAAAATCAGCGCAAAGAATACGGATCCCATTACCGGGAAATTGCTGGGGGAATGAAAACAGCATCTGCCATCCAGCAGATCGAAAAAAAATTCAGTCCCCCAACCCTGAGAAAACAGGGTGTGATGATTCTGGGCAGCGCGGGACAGCGGATTCTCACTGGAGGTGAGATTCTCTGTCTGGCAGGCATGAGTGCGGGCCTTCATGTCACCCAGAAAAATGACTATCCCATCACGGTACTGCGCGGGTATTCCATCAGCGAAGTGATTCTGTCTCCGGAACCTGTCACCTGTACGGGAATTGAAAAACCTTCGGTCATACTGGCTTTGGCACAGGAAGGCATTGACCGGACCCGGAAACTCTTTGACACTCTGGATGAAAACTGCCTGATCCTGCAGGCTGCGGATACATACCTGCCGGATTCCAAAGCAAAGGTGATCCGCATGGAGTTCAAAGAGAAAAAAATTAAGGAACAGGATCGGGCATTGGCCGCTCTGGCCGTGCTGGCCGGACACAGAGAGATTATTTCAGACGAAATGCTGAAGGCTGGCCTGATATACCGCTTTGGCTTCCCGGTGCCGGAATCCGTGCTGGAACTGGTGAGGAAGGTAAGCTCCTGTACAAAAATTTTTTGACAGGAGGGCAAATCCGCTGACTGCTGCTTCATCATCCAACATGAGTTGGGGATAAAAATTTAATATGAAAAATCAGACAGTTTTATCTCAGCTTCTCTAAACAGGGCTGTTAAGTTCTGCGACAACTCTTTGGAACCCCAGTGTCTGATTATCCCCCTTTTGCAAAGCAGGGCAGAGGGGATTTCTTCTCAACTTCCCGAAAATCCACATTAATTCCCCTTTAAAAAAGGGGGGAACCCGGAACAGAACTTAACCCTACAACGAAACTTAGCTATGTCTCATAAACGTTGCATGTTTCAGAGAAAATTATGAGGTATAAATCTGTATAAAGCTGACTGTCATAAACGGTTATCAGATATAATCTCATAAAATTTGCTTGGATAAAGATCATTATACTGATCCAATTTTGGTTTTCTCGGGCATGATTTTTGCTTTCAGACCGGATT
>CAZDIU010000200.1:0-10295 GCA_964505535.1 uncultured Desulfobacterales bacterium
ACTTTTCGTCAATAGTCAAGTCAATGTATTGTGTAAAAGGTGGGACACACCCATATTTTTTCCATTTCAGATTTCAAAATCCGTATATCATTCTGAGTATTCCCGCTCAGGATCAGTCTGTACATACGAATCTGCGTTTCCGCCATTCCCGCATTCACTGCTCCGATATGCACAATTCCGGGCAGTGGATCATCAAGTATTTCTTTTGTCAAAAGATTCAGTTTGTACAGTCTGATGACGGAAAAAGATGCCATCAAAATGATCAGCAGGCACAATATACCCAAAAGGCCGTAAATTCTCTGTCCCAAAGTCATCTGTTTCATCTCTTTTGCCTCCATGAAATTTTGTTAAAGGGTAAAATCCGTTCATAATCCCCCCGGGGGGAGAGGTGTGTTTTCATCAGCCGGTTTGACCCATCACCCAAATTTTGTTTGATTTTTCCCTGCGGGAATTGAGTTCTCTGTGGAAAATTTTCCACAACATTTCACACAGCATACTTGCCTGAAAGGTATTTTGGGAAGCCTGTGCAGTTAATATGGTGCGTGAAGGGAAAAAAAGAAACCGGTTTGACAAACTGTCGGGGATCGTTTCAGAACGGAGCAAAATTGGAAGGATAAAAAATGTTCAGAAACTGCGGAATACTTTTTCAGATACAACTGTTTGATATATAAGTACCCAACCGAAAGTTTTCAGGTATAAAAAAACCGGATTTTTCCGGAAAAATCCGGTTTTTCTTAAAACTTTACACCCGAAAATTTATGTTGCCTTACTTATCAGACAGTTATCCTGTATGAAGCAGGACAAGTCTCTGTTTCCCATTCTCAGATGTTGTATACGTGAATATTGATTGAATGACTGTCACTCTCTGATCTGAAGATAAACAAAAGGGTTTATGAGAAAACTCATAAACCCTTTGAAGGCTTTGGCTGAGGGACTAGGATTCGAACCTAGGTTAACGGGGCCAGAACCCGTCGTCCTGCCGCTAGACGATCCCTCAAAAAAATTACCCGGCATTTATACCGGAATATTTTGATTGCGTCAAGAGATTTTTTTCGATCTTTTCCTGTTTGTCTCAAAAAGAAAGGGCCAAACTGAAAGTCTGGCAAAAACTGCGCGTGTCCAAACTTTCCGTTTGGACTCCGGGTGGATGCACATTATTTTCCCGAAACATATTCCACAGCGGCCCGAATCCGTGCCACTGCCTTTTCTTTTCCCAGAATTTCAACAATTTCAAAAATGCCGGGGCTCGCGGTTTTGCCGGTCAGGGCCACGCGCACGGGCTGTGCAATTTTGCCCAGTTTCAGGCCGGTGGCCTCTCCGACTCTCAGAAAAGCCTCTTCCAATGTCTTTTCTGTAAATTCAGTCAGCGCCTCCAGTTCCTGAATCAGCAGGTTCATGGGTTCTGCGCTTTCCGGAGTAAGGATTTTCTTTGCCGCATTCGGATCGTAACCAATCGTATCCTGATAGTAAAACAGGGCATTTTCAGCCAGTTCAGCCAGGGTTTTGCTCCGTGCGTTCAGGGTTCTGATGACTTTGACCAGATAAGCCGTATCCTGTGCATCTATGCCTTTTTCTTCCAGAAAAGGTTTGAGATGGGGAATCAGTTTTTCCGGATCTGCAGCCTTGATATGATCCGCGTTCAGGGCCAGGAGTTTGTCCGGATCAAAAACCCCTGCGGATTTTCCCACATTGTCCAAAGTGAATTTTTCTTTGAGTTCCTCACGGGTGAAAAATTCCTGATCTCCGTATGACCAGCCCAGCCGCACCAGATAATTGATGAGCGCATCCGGCAGAAACCCCATTTTCCGGTATTCGGTGACAGACATGGCGCCGTGCCGTTTGCTTAACCGGGTTTTGTCCTTGCCCAGAACCATCGGCACATGCGCGAACAATGGCAGTTGCGCGTTCAGTGCCTTGTAGAGCAGGATTTGTTTCGGCGTATTGCTCACATGGTCATCCCCCCGGATGATGGTGTTGATTTTCATCTCAATGTCATCCACCACCACCACAAAATTGTAAGTGGGGGTTCCGTCACTGCGCGCAATGACAAAATCATCCAGATCCGCATTCTGAAACACAATATTGCCCTTGACCCGATCTTCCAGCACCGTTGTGCCGGACAGGGGAGCCTTGAAGCGCACGACCGTGTTTTCGCTTCTGGCAAGTTTTCTTTCCCGGCATGTGCCGTCATATTTGGCTTTTCCGCCTGCGGCCATGCCTTTTTTGCGCATCTCCTCCACCTTTTCCGGAGAGCAGTCACAGTAATAGGCATGACCGGTATCCAGCAGTTTCTGAATATATTTCCGGTAAATGTCGAAACGCCGGGACTGGAAATACGGACCTTCATCCCAGTCAATTTCCAGCCATTTCAGAGATTCAAATATGGCCTCCACAGATTCCTGTGTGGAACGCTGCACATCGGTGTCCTCAATGCGGAGAACGAATTTTCCGCCTGTATGTCTGGCATGGAGCCAGTTGAACAGAGCAGTCCGCGCACCCCCCACATGAAGATAACCTGTGGGGCTGGGCGGAAAACGTGTGATAATTTTTTCCATAAGCACCTTTGCCTTAAAATTTGCAGAAAGCAGACCGCATAGCAAAAAAACATTTCGGACTTTGCTTTCAACAGATTGTTTTTATTGTTTTATATATTTTTCCAACTGTGCTCAGGCACAGTAAGCAATAAGCAATTCATCCTCTGCACAGAGGTTCCGGTCCCAAAACAGATGCCGTTTTTTGGGTACGGCATTCCGATTCCGAATCCACAGGAATCTTCCGGACAACCAATTTGAATCATTTGATTTTCAGACAGGTGTTTCCTGTATTTCCTTCATTTTTCAGTTTATATTCCATAAACTTTTATTTATAACATATTTAAATAAATCGCACAAGAGAAGAAAAAGGAAAAAAGAACCGGAAAAGTTCTTGACAATTTCTTTGATTTCAATTACTAGAGTCAGGAAATTCCGCAAAGGGATGTTTTATAAATTTATCATTGTAATTCAAAACAGTTAGGAGATTACTTATGGCAGTACCCAAGCATAAAATATCCAAGTCCAAAGGACGTATGAGAAGAACCCATCAGAAAGTGGATCCGCCGACACTCGCCACCTGTCCGGAGTGCGGAGAAGCCAGACTTCCCCATCATGCCTGCCTGAAATGCGGAACTTACAAAGGCCGGGCCGTACTGGAAACCGAAGCGGATTAATAAGGATATACTGAATGTCAGGGTTTGAGATACCGGAAGGAACCGAACTCAGGGGGCTGGATGATGAATCCCGGCAGATGGTCGCGGACACGGTCCGGCAGCTCAGAAAACGGCTTCTGACAAAAGAGAAAATTCTGGAATTTGACAAAAAGGAGATTTTTCCCGAAGAAACCATCCGGGAAATGCTGGGAACCGACATCGGTCTCCAGCTCCTTTTCATTCCGGAAGCTTACGGCGGCATGGACGGCGGAGCGCGGGACTGCTGCGCGGTTGTCCGGGAGATGTGCAAAATCTGTCTGGGCATTGGCACAGGCTTTTTTGCGGTTCAGCTTGGTGCGGATCCCATTCTGGTGGGCGCAACCGAAGATCAGAAACAGAAATGGCTGGGAAAAATTGCCGAGGGCAGCACACTGGTGGCCTATGCGGTCACAGAACCCAATGCAGGCAGCAATCTGGCCGCTCTGAAAACCAAAGCCGAGCCGATTACCGGGCAGGACGGCACTGTCACATCCTATAAAATCAGCGGTTCCAAGCAGTTCATTTCCACAGGCGGATATGCGGATTTTGTCACCTGTCTGGCCAACACACCGGAAGGGCCTTCGTTTTTTGTGGTGGAAAAGGGAACTCCCGGATTCATCCAGGGAAAAGGTGAGGAAAAGCATGGCATCCGCGCATCCAACACCTCACCCCTTACCTTTGATGATGTGACTGTTCCAGCGGAAAATCTCATCGGCGGAATTCCGGGGCAGGGACTCAGGCAGGCCAACAAGGTTTTCGGTTATACCCGGCTCATGGTCGCGGCCATGGCGCTTGGCTCTGTTGAACGGGCAATGGAAATTGCGATTTCCTATGCAAAGGAACGGATTCAGTTTGGTGCGCCTCTTTCGGAAAAACAGGGCTATACCCATAAACTCATTGTTCCGAATGCTGTGCGTCTGACAGTGGCTGAAGCCTATATGGATGAAATCGCGCTGCGTCTGGATGCAGGGGAAGAGGATTTGCAGGTGGAAGGCTCCATGGCAAAACTCTTTACCACCGAAGCCGCAAATCTGGCTGCGGACAACTGCATGCAGGCTCTGGGCGGATACGGCTATATTGCTGAATATGAAGTGGAAAAAATCAAGCGGGATGTGAAAATCACCTGCATTTACGAGGGAACCAGCGAAATCCAGCAGAACATCATCAGCACTTTCCGCTGGAAAACCAGCCGGAAAAGCAAAGGCCGGTATTACGGAGACATTGCCGCTGAGATGGAAGCCCTTCACGCAAAGCATGATCATATCGGAGCGCGCTTTTACGGCATTGCTGCCAAAACCCTTAATGAACTCATTGACCGGGTGCATGAAAGCCGTCTGACCAAAGAGCAGTATGTCATGTTCCTGCTGGCGGACACCATGACCGGCGTGGAAGTGGGCGCGGCCATGGTCCGCAGGACTGCCCGGCTGACACAGAAAAATGATCCTGCCGCGGAAAAATATCAGGCCATGTCCCGCATATTTGCCAGCGAGGTCTCAGCCCTGACCTTGCAGAATGTGCTGAAAATCATGTGCGGAACCGGAGCGTTCGGCCCTGAGGCTTTGGAAGGATTCATGAATGCCACGGGATGTGATCAGCTCAACCTGAGCTGTCAGGGCATTGTCCGGGACATGGATCGGGTTGCGGATATCCTGTTTGAGAGGTGAGTATGCCGGAAAATCAGCGAACCGTTGCAGTCACAGGCGGATCCAAAGGAATCGGAAGATCCGTCTGTCTGGCCTTTGCCGGGCCTGACACACGGATATTTTTCAATTATTCCTCTGATGATGCTGCGGCTGAAGAAACCCTGCGTCTGATTTCCGCCCGCGGCGCTCAGGCGAAGGCAGTCAAAGGCAGTGTCGCGTCTGATGCGGATGTGCAGACTTTCTTTGACACCATTATGGCCGAAAGCGGCAGACTGGATGTGCTGGTCAACAATGCAGGCATCACCCGTGACGGACTCATTGTGCGCATGAAAGAAAAAGACTGGGATGATGTCATGGACATCAATCTCAAAGGCGCTTTCCGGTGTGCAAAGATCGCGTCCAAAACCATGCTGAAACAGCGAAGCGGACGGATTGTCAATATCACATCTGTGGTGGGTGTCAGCGGCAATCCGGGGCAGGTCAATTATGTGAGCGCAAAGGCAGGTCTGATCGGTCTGACCAAATCTCTGGCCAAAGAACTGGCCTCGCGCGGCATAACGGTCAACGCGGTCGCACCGGGTTACATTGAAACCGACATGACTGCGGCTCTGCCGGAAAAAGCCAGAGAAGCCATGATTGGTCAGATCCCCCTGGGCAGGATTGGAAGTCCGGAGGATGTGGCCTCGGCAGTGGTGTTTCTGGCCTCTGAGCAGGCAGCCTATATCACAGGTCAGGTGATTCATGTCAGCGGCGGAATGTATATGTAGGCTTTTGGTTTTCAGAGCCGGAATTCCCTGCGCTTTAACAGACAAGCATTTGCAATTCATATAAGCAATTGCAATGGATATAATTTTTTTAAGGAGATGTTCATCATGTCTGAAGTTGAGAAAATTCAGGAAAAAGTCAGAAAAATCATTGCGGACAAACTGAGTGTGGATGTGGCGGAAGTTGTGCCGGAAGCCACATTTGTGGATGATCTGGGCGCAGATTCCCTGGATCTGGTGGAACTGATCATGTCCATGGAAGAGGAGTTTGACATAGAAATTTCTGATGATGATTCGGAAAAAATGGTCAAAGTGCAGGATGCTTACGATTATATCGCAAAACATGCCTGACACTTGTGAAAAATTCCGGGGCTGATGGGAAAATGCCCCGGTTTTTCATCCGGAAGAGCGGGTCAGACTTCAGGGCTTTTGGAAAGGGAGGTTTCTTTGAAGAGGCGGGTTGTTATCACAGGACTGGGACTGGTCACGCCAGTGGGAATCGGTGTGGCGGAATCATGGAAGGCTTTGTGCGCGGGGAAATCCGGGATCGGAGAAATTACCCGTTTTGACACTGCGGAATACCAGACAAAGATTGCCGGTGAGGTCAAAGGATTCAATGCCGAGGATTTTGTGCCAAAAAAGGATGCCAAACGGCTCCAGCCCTTTATCGCCTATGCCATTGCCGCGGCACGCATGGCGCTGGAGGATTCCGGGCTCAAAATTGACAGCGCGAATGCAAACCGGGTCGGGGTTTTCACGGGCTGCGGTCTCGGCGGTCTGGCCACTCTGGAAGAGCATACCATGATCATCCATACCAAAGGCCCGAAACGGGTAAGCCCCTTTTTCATTCCCATGATGATCGGCAATATGGCTCCGGGCATGATTTCCATCCAGTTCGGGGCAAAAGGCCCCAATTCATCGGTTGCCACAGCCTGCGCAGCCGGAACCCATGCGGTGGGCGAGGCATTCAAAATCATTCAGCATGGCAAGGCAGATGCCATGTTCACCGGAGGAATGGAATCTGTCATCACCCCCACCTGCGTGGCCGGTTTCGGTGCAATGAAAGCCCTGTCCACCCGCAACGGGGAACCGCAGAAAGCCTCCCGTCCCTTTGACAAAGACCGTGACGGTTTTGTGGTCGGCGAGGGAGCGGGCATCCTCATGCTGGAATCGCTGGAACATGCTCTGGAACGGGGAGCAAAAATTTACGGAGAAGTAATTGGTTACGGCATGAGCGGGGACGGATTTCATATGACCTCTCCCCCGCCTGACGGTGAAGGCGCGGCGCGCTGCATGGCAGCCGCGATTGAGGACGCGAGAATTTCTTACACAGATGTGGACTATGTCAACGCGCACGGAACCTCCACCCCTCTCAATGATCTGTATGAAACCCGTGCCATCAAAACCGTGTTCAAAGAAAAAGCGGCAAAACTTGCCATCAGTTCCACCAAATCCATGACCGGCCATCTGCTGGGCGGAGCGGGCGGCATTGAATCCGTGTTTACCGCTCTGACCGTATATCATGACATCATTCCGCCCACCATCAATCTGGAAAATCCTGATCCGGAGTGTGATTTGGATTATGTGCCCAATACAGCCCGCAAAATGCAGGTGAACATTGCCATGAACAATTCCTTTGGCTTTGGCGGAACCAATGCGGTTGTCCTCATGAAAAAATACAAAAGCTGAGGCAGAAAACAGCAGAAGGAAAAACCGGATTGCGGCCTGCAACCCGGTTTTTTTGTTCCCTGATTGCTGATGTCATACCGATTCCCCATTGAAAACATGCCTGCATCCCGTTCCTGTGCAGAGCGTCAATGCTGCCGGGTCAGGCGGAAAATGACCGATCCGGAGTCCCTGACTGAAAGTTTGGGATCCTGCAATTTCCGCCAAACTTTCAGTTTGGCACTCCTCTGACCTGCTGTCAGAAAAGGAAAGCATTGCAGGAAATCAATGGGGAATTGGTATCAGATCAGGCAGTGACAGCCCGTATTCAGTAACTTTCACATAAAAAATGGAGAGAAATTATGTGTGAACCCGCTCAAAAGACAGGTATGCTGCACACCATTACCCTGTCTGTGAAAAGGGAGGCGGAAGAGCCAGGTTCCCTCTTTTCCTTTGTGTTTGGTATCGGTTCCGCGGGACTGACACCGTTTGAATATGAACTTGCAGGCAAAAAATGCGGAGAAGAAATCAGCATTTGTGTTCCGGGTGAAAAAATCACCGAATACTTCGGGCATATCATGCCGCCAGTTCCGAATGATGGACACGGAAAAACAGTCTGCGGTCTGAACATGAAAATTGAAAAAATTGAAAAGGCATCCGCAGCAGAACTGGTGCGGGCCATGTCAGACATGATCGGCGGATGCGGATGTGGCTGCGGCGGACATGGACTCAGCAGCCCGGAGTGTCCGGATTGTCATGATGCAGGTTGCAGCTTTCGCGGCAGCATAAGCGGATGCGCACATTGACAGTCTGTCTTTTTATGCAAAAGGACAAGTTCCTGGAACCTCCGCCTTTTCACCATTATGCTTTTTTCCTGAAAAATCCTCCTTGACTTGAAACACCCCTTCCAATATGTTTGACTCTTGAACGCAACCTGTCTGAAACCTTAAAAAGCCGGGAGGCCGGGTTATACCTTGCCAACCTGACCTAATACATGACCATGTTGAATTCTATAGGATCAAAAACTGAATTTTTCCAAAAAATTCAGTTTTTACTGTTTCATCCTGTAAAAACTGACTTGGTCATGTACTAAATTTTAGTTGAAACAATGCACGTATGATAAGTAAGGCAACATAAATTTTCGGGTGCAAAGTTTTCAGAAAAACCGGATTTTTCCGGAAAAATCCGGTTTTTTTTATACCTGAAAACTTTCGGTTGGGTACTTATATGCTGATTTGCAGATCAGAAGGGAAATAAATCCAATGAGCGGACATACAGACCAAAAGACAGCCATTGTCACGGGAGCCGGTCGCGGCATCGGACGGGCAATTGCCGTGGAACTGGCAAGAAGCGGTTATTATATTATCGCAAATTACAAAAGCAATGCAGCCGCCGCGGCAGAAAGCATCGCTCTCATTCGCAATGCGGGCGGGGATGGGGAAGCCGTGCAGTTTGATGTGGCAGATACGAATCAGACTCTCAAATCGGCTGAAGAAATTGCCGATCGTTTCAGAAATATTGAGGTGCTGGTCAACAATGCCGGGATTACTGCAGACGGCCTGTTTGTCATGATGCCGGAAAAAGACTGGAATTCCGTGGTGGACACAACACTGAAAGGGTTTTACAATGTCACAAAACCGGTGCTGAAAAATATGATTCTTCGGAAAAAGGGTTCAATTGTTTCCATTGCTTCATTGGCCGGACTGGTCGGCAACCGGGGACAGGCCAATTATTCAGCCGCCAAAGCCGGACTGATCGGTGCAAGCCGTTCCCTTGCAGCGGAAGTGGCCAGGCTGGGCATCCGTGTCAATGTGGTGGCTCCGGGGCTGATCCAGACGGAAATGATTCAGGATGCACCGGTGCAGAACATCAAATCCCTGATCCCCATGGCACGCATCGGCCAACCCGAAGAAGTGGCAAAGGTGGTTCGCTTTCTCTGCTCAGAGGATGCCTCCTATATCACGGGCCAGGTTATCTCTGTAAATGGCGGGATGTTTTAGGAAAAATCTGCAAACTGTGTTCAGCAGAAATCCCTGAACGTCTCAAATCCGTCCTTTTGGTAATGCCATGTTTTTCCGCTTACCGTGAGACGGTGCCGCGTGCCCTGCGCATGAATGTCTTCGGATTCATAGCCAGTGTCGCCTTGATAAAGAAAACATTTTCCTGTTTCTGTGGGAACAATCCGGGGAAGAAATATGAGAGGTTTATTCTGCCGGAAATGGGAAAACACTTCTTGCATATTCTCAAAAGATGAAAGCAGACTGATGGTCACAAAGGTGGGAGGCGGAAGGGTGATTTTTCCATAACTGTCTGTTTCCAAAAATTTTATCGGATTAATCCACTGACAGTCAACAATTTCACTCCCGTCAATCCGGACACGGCCGCTGCCGCCCGCATCAGACAGAAAAAAACATGTGACATACCGCTTTGGCAGGCTTTCAGGTGTTGTCCATCTGGCTATGGGAACCAGTTCCTCCACCGTAAAGCAAAGCCCGGACTCTTCTTTTGTTTCCCGCACAGCAGCCTGTCTGGCAGCAGAACAGAGACCTTTTTCTCCCGTGCAGTCCTCCGGTTCGATTTTCCCGCCCGGAAACACCCATTCATTTTCCCACAGCATTCCCCGGTTGCGTCTGAGCAGCAGAATGCTGAAACCGTCATCTGATTCCCTGATGGGGATTACGGTCGCTGATGGACGGATTTCTGACATAATACAATGAGTTACGCAGTTGCTTATAAAATCCCCCTTACTAAACCCTCAGGGTTTTTCAGCCAACTGCATAACTCCTCAATACATCCGGATAAAAAAAGGACAGTGGGCTGACAGATACAGTTTTCTGTGACTTTTGTGCCGTCTTTTGTGTTCTTTTGGGTTAAAACAAATCTGACAAAGACAGGCGCAAGACATGGTTTGAACGGCGAATCAGTATTACCGTAATTTAATGTGGTTCTTCAAGGATTTTTGTGGAAAATTTTTCCGGATGCCTGCTTTCGCAGGCA
>CAZDIU010000201.1:0-10250 GCA_964505535.1 uncultured Desulfobacterales bacterium
GGCACTTCCCACACCGAGATGAGCAGCCATTTTGAAAAAATGGTCAATACCCAGGGTGAATTATTCCGGAAAATGATGACTGACTTCAGTCAGTATTTTGATAAATCGGAAAAGAATTCCGAAACAGCAGAAGAATCTGAAAAAGGAGACAAAAACGATGATCGGACAGACAGAGCAGACCCGGATGTTTCAGCAGATAACTGATTTTCAGAAAACGGCAATGGATGCTTCTTTCAAAACCATGGAGATGTTCCAGAACCGTGTGGACAGAATGATGAACCTTTTCATGGAGCAGTCCCGGTGGGCTTCTGACAAATGGGGAACAGCCTTGGCAGACTGGACCCGGATGTACAATGAAGGGTGTGAAAAGGTGATCAAAACAACCGGGGAAAAATTTGCCGGAATGCAATTTCCGTTTAAAAATTAAGGTTTTTCAATCTGTTTTGCGGAAACAGCGGATTCCGGCTTTGGCCGGAATGATGTCATGTCTGCGAAAGCAGGCATCCGGAAAAACTTCCCGCAAAAATCCCTGAAGAACCAAAATTAATTTTTCCCATCTGCAAAAACAGAAATGGCAGTCTCAGTGAGGCTGCCATTTTGTATTTCTGCTTGAGAATGCGGGAAATTCTGCTTTTGGGAATTGAGGCGGTGTGCAAAGCGCGTTCCCGCACGCTATAAACGGCGGGCACCTGACAAAAAGGTGGTGGGACTTTTTATGCTGATTATTTTATTTTATAAATCAGCATATTAGCTAAAAACAGCACAAACAGTATCATGGATGTATCGTATAACTATTTGTATTTACTATGTATAGATAATAATCAGTATTTCTTAAAAAATATAATAATATAAAATAGTTATATTTAAATCAGTTCGTGCAGACCGACTACCGACAAAAAAACCGCTCTGAAAAACAGAGCGGGGGAAAACAATTTTGGCAAAGAATCTATTTTTTGCGGCTGGCGCGTTTGGATGCCTTGAGGGGGTTGATTTTGGCCTGTGTGGTCACAGTTTCGACCTTTACATGGGTGGCCATGTTGCAAATGCCGATCTTCCATTTCAGAGCAGGATCCGGGGCAGTGCTGCAATAACTGCCGGATTCATACTGGATAATACGGCTGCATCCCTTGCAGGCTTCCACGATTTCCCGGCAGCTTCCGCCAAGATAGGAACATCCGGCGGTCTTCATCATCGGGCAGTCAAGGCCGTTTCTTACGGTGGTGCAAATCATTTTACATCTCCTTTTTATTCAAAATGAAAAACCCGGAACAGATCCGGTTTTTCAGAATTATGCATAATATATGCATCAGTAAACCTTATATTTATAACGACAGGACACCTTGTTGTCAAGATAAAAAATCTTTCAGTGCTTCTGTCTGCAAATTTTTCAGGATTCATGAGGTTCAGGCTGCCAGGATGTTTGACCCTGTGCCAACTTTCCTGTATACTGATTCTCACAATGCCAATCAATTTCAGAGCAGTTTCAGATCAATTTCAGAGCAGGGGATTTGATTCCTCTGTCAAAAAATTTTTACGCATTCTTTCAGTCTGTTTTTGGAGGAGCCGGGAGATAAAAGATGATACTTGTCGCTGATAATTTGCAGATTACCAACCCGCATATTGATCAGGCTGTCCGGGAGATGAACCCGGAACCGATTCGGGAAATGGTCCGGAAATGCGCTGAGGCAGGTGCGGATGCCATTGACATCAATTCCGGCCCCCTTTCCCGTGATCCGGAAAGAAAAATGGCCTTTCTGGTGGAAACTGTGCAGGAAGTCACTGATCTGCCGACAGTGCTGGACACTGCCAATCCCAAAGCTTTGGAAGCCGGGCTTTCGGTCAGCCGGAACCCAGCCGTGATCAACGGTTTTTCTCTGGAACCCGCGAAGCTGGAGTTCATTCTTCCGCTGGCAAAGAAATATGACACAGACATTATCGGATACCTGCTTTATCCCAACAGCCATGTTCCCCATACAGAAGCCGAACGGCTGGAGGTGGCTGTGGAACTGTACGCGGAATTTCAGAAAGCCGGGCTGGAAAATGAAAGACTGATCATTGATCCCATCATTGCGCCCGTGATCTGGGAAAATGGGAACAGGCAGGATATGGAAATCCTTTCTGTTTTGCGCAATCTTCCGGATCTGATGGGATTTCCGGTCCGAACCGTTGCAGGCATCTCCAATCTGACCACAGGCCGGGGGCCGAAGGAGCGGAAACTTCTGCTGGAAAGAACCTATCTGCCCATGCTTGCGGCTTCCGGGCTGAGCATGGCTCTGCTCAATATCTTTCACACGGAAACCGTGGCCGTGGCCAAAGCCTGCAATGCCCTGAGCGATCCGAAAATATTCACATGGGAATGGTTCTGAACTTTATTGTTTTTTTCCTTTTCTCTGTCAATCGGGTTTGAAGGGGTGATAAAGCGGATCTCCGATGAGAAGCATTTTCCATGAAAGGTAAGGCAGGCTGACAAAGTAAGACTCTGCCAGTCCCAGGTATCCTTTGCTGAGAAAGCGGAAAAACAGTTCCGGAGGAGGGAATGCGCTCACATAGGGTTCACCGACCGGGCCAATGGTTGCGGCAATGCCTTCTTCCAGCATCCGTTTGCACCAGACCTGGGAACCCGGTTTTTTGAGAGTGACACATTCGCCGCTTGCAATATGATAACCCACAGAACCGGGCTGCCATTCAAAGGCATCCGCATATTTCCCCAGACTGCACCATCCGCAGTACAGAGCTGCTTCCGGACATTCGCCTGGCTGGAAAAGAGCCTCTGCCTCGTTCACCTTTACCGGCATCCGCCCCTGCTCTTTCAGAAAGGACGCTGCCCGGTGAAGGGATCGGTCATAATAGGCGTATCCGCGAGTCACAGTTTTCTGACCCGGATCAGGCCATCGCGCATCAAAATACGCCGTGCCTCTCAGTCCTTTGGCCTCTGTCCGGATGCTGTCATCAATGATGCGTTTCACGGTTTGGGGCTCAGGGCCGTCCAGACGGCTGACCATCAGCACATTTTCCTTTGGAATCAAATCTTTTTTTGCATGATTGCCCACGTAATAAGGATTCGGGACCCATCCGTGCAGGGGATAATCAGCCTGATGGGCCAAAGCCAGTTCCGAATCCACGGACGCGGTCAGATCATTTCTCTGATCCTGTGCATGGACTTCCTGCCTGATCCGAGCCAGAATCCCGTCTGTGTCTTTTCCCTTTCCATTTTTCCCAAAGATGACATTTTTGATGATGTCTTCGATTTCTCCATTGTTTCCAAAGAGTTTTTCTGTTTCCCCATTTCCGTTTTCAGATGTTTTTTCCGGATCATGGTATGGGACCCGCGTAACAGCCCGAAAAGGCATTCCATACAGAAGCAGCAGACAGCGGATCCGCCAGCAGGGAAGAACTTCGGAAAGATATTTCCGGACAGGGAGCAGAATCTTTTCCCTGTATTCCTCCCGGGTGCATTCCTCTTCCTCACTGACATCCAGAATCAGAAGATGTTCCAAAGGAATCTTCCGCTGTTCCATATAATATTCGGCAAGACGGACACTGTCTTTGTTTCTTCCATTGGCAATGATGAGGATATCCTCCGGTTCCAGTGCCGGGCAGCACAGCGGCACGGACAGAAGAGGAAGCAAAATGGCAAGGAAAAGTTTGCAATTCAAAACAGCAGATTCCTTTTTTCAGTCAGACAGGGGCGAGGAGATGGAAACAGGGGGCAAGTGCCCTGAAAAGTGCGGCATCATCCAGATCACAGTTTTCAATAATCGCAGCATTGAGATATGTTTTCCCCAGCCGGATCAGAAAATTTTCGATTCGTTCGGAGTGTGCACCGTCTTTTGCCAGATACCTGTCAAAATTGTCCGCGTTTCCGCTTTCCAGTCTTTTGCGGATTCTCTGTTTGCGGATTTGATCCGCAATATCCGGTACGATGATCTCATACCAACTCGCCATTGAGTTGATACAATCCTGCCGCTTTTTCAGCACCGGGCAAACCCGCGGTTTCCCTCCCACAGGGAGGGGCAGGGGAGGGGTGTCAGTTCAGGGGCATTGGGAAAAAAATGACTGAACTGTATAAAGTCAATGGAGAATCGGTCTCATAAAAAATCATCCGTCCGCTGCTCCGGTGAATATCCCTGTCTGCAAAAAGATACCATAAACATCCGCAAGGCTCAACGGATTTCAGCACGGCAGATTTGTTCCTGTGCAGAAAACCGCAGAAACACAGGTGAGGGAATCTTTTTGCGTCTGTGAAAAAGGAGTTGGAGATTCCATAGAGATTTTTGTGCTTGCTTTTCAGGCATTTTTTATATAAGCATTCCATATTATGAAATTTAACAACAGCAAAAATATGAACGCGGATTCACAGTCTCCGGAATGTGTGAACAGAGAAGAAGAACTGATCCGGCTGCGGGAACATGTCCGTGAACTGGAAACATGGGATCAGGAACGCTGTCAGGCAATGGAAGAGCTTCGTCACCGGGAAGAACAGCTTCGCACAGCACTTGACAATGTCAAGTCTGCCATCCTTCTGCTGGATGCGCAGGGCTGTATTCTCTCCTGCAACCGCCACTGTCAGGAACTGTCCGGCTTCACTTCTGAGGAGACTGTCGGCAAATCCTATCTGGATTTCAGCCTTGCAGAGGACGTTCCCCAGGCTGTTGACAGGCTGCAGAAAATCATCCGCGGAGAATCCAGGCATCATGTCACAGAAAGAAGATGGCGGAAAAAAGACGGAACTGTCATATGGACAGAAGCCTCTGTTTCCGCTGTGCCGGATGCAGGCGGGAAAATCCGGTATCTTACCGCAGCCATAACAGACATCAGCGTTCGGAAACGATTTGAGGCAGCGCTTATGGAAAATGAGCGGCATCTGCTGGAAAGTGAGCAGTATCTTTCCACAGTGCTGGAAACGCTCAAGGCCGGGGTGCTGATTGTGGATTATCTGTCTCACCGCATCAATGATGTCAACCGCTATGCAGCACAACTGATTGGAACAGAGAAGGAAAAAATCATTGGCCGCCTCTGTCACACTTTTTTCAGCCATGCAGGTCCCGGAAGATGCCCAATCACGGATATGGGCAGAAAGATTGAAAATTCAGAACAGAATCTGACCACAGCGGATGGCAGGCAGATTCCGATTCTGAAGAGTGTTACCACATCTGTCCGCAATGGAAGAAAACAGCTTATTGAATGCTTTACCGATATAAGTTTCCTGAAAAAACTGATGAAAGACCAGGAAATGGATATCGGACTGGCCAAAAAAATTCTTGTTTCCATCAACGGCAGCATTCCCCGTTATACGCATCTGCCGGGAGGACTGTTGCTGTTTGCAGGTGTCATTTCCCTTTCCTGTCACCAGGAGGGCGGAGATCATTATTTTATCCGTACCATGCCTCCGGATGAAGGGCATCCGCATGGGAGAACCCTCATCAGTCTTAAGGATCAGTCCGGTCATCAGGTCGGCTGCATACTGCGTTCCATTTTCACGGATTTGACGCATCAGACGGTTGTGAACTGCCACGCGTCCGCGCAGATTGAGCAGATTGTCTCTTATGTCAACAGAATGCTGGGGCAGTCTGATTTTTTCTCCAAAGAGGATTTTGTGACTTCCATAAACTGTGAAATTGATCAGGCCAGCCTTGTGATGCGTTATGTGTCCTGCGGGCATCCCCGATTTCTTGTTCTTCGGAATGCGCACTGGATGCTGCTGCCCGAAGGCAGGGGCCGGGCAGGAGCAAATCCGCCCATGATTGCTGTGGCTGATTATCCGTATTCCGCAGGTGAATTCCAACTGGAGCCTGGGGACAGGGTGATTCTGTACACAGACGGTCTGCTGGATGCAACCGTGCCGGAGGAAAGTCAGCAGAAAGGAAGTGAATCTCTCAGGGTTTCGGATTTGGGCCGTATGGTCGGCTGCATGATTTCAGAAACTCCGCATATGCCGGTGGAAGACATCATGACAAAGTTGATAAAGGAAATCGCAGAACGCAGCGGAACTGAGATTGATCCGAACGGAAAAAATCTTTCACAGGATGACATTACGGTTCTGGGGATTGAAATTGAAACACAGGGAGATTTTGCCGAGGAAATATGGTATGTGCGGGATGATGCGGATTTACAGAAAAAAATTTTTGATTTTATTGACAGACATATGAAGAAATGGGAATCTCTGGGATTTTCAAAACCCTTCCGGCTGCAAATCTGCTTTGAGGAAGCCCTGATCAATGCCTGGAAGCACGGAAATCAATGTGATCCCTCCAGACCCATCCTGATCCGCTGCCGCTACGGCAATGATTTTCATCTGGAGATCACAGATGCCGGAGAGGGATTTGACATCACAACTGCTCCGGATCCCAGAAAAAAGAGCAACCTGCTCCGTGAATCCGGAAGAGGGCTTTTCATCATACGCCATTATGCCTCCCGCGCGCGGTGGAATGACAGGGGCAGCCAACTGACAATGATATTCAAAAAACATCCGAATGCCACAGAGGAAGAATACATTCGCATGGCAAACGGAAATCTGTTCAGGGATCAGTGTTTCTGATTATGCCCGTTTCAGGGAAAATATGGTTTCCAGTTCCATATCTGCGAGAAGATAATAAATATCCTCAGAAAGATTGACAATGCTGATTTTGCCGTTTCTGTCCGGCATATTTTTGTACAGAAGCAGCAGTTTTCCCACGCCCGCACTTCCGATATAGGTGGTGTCCTTCATGTCAATAACCACTTCCCTGGTTTGGGAAAGATCCAGTTTTTCAAAACCTTGCTTGAGTTTTTCCGCTGCCAGATGATCCACGCTTCCGGATATTTTTATGTCAATGCGTTCATCCTGCGGCCTGATTTCACAATCCATGCTGTCTCCTCATTATTTTTAAAGGGATCAGTGGGTTGGGGGGGTGGGTTAAGTGTTTATTATTTTTTGTGAAACCTTCTCATGACTTTCAAATCGGAAATTGATCTCTCAAACCGGTCCCCTGCTCCCCAACCTCTTATCAAAACCCCTCTGTTTCCTTTTCTGCAAGAAAATCTTCAGCCTTTTCAACAGGTTCAGATTTCTCCGGGACGGCTTCATTCTTCTCGGGATGGGAAGGCCGGGCCGGTTCCATATGCCTATTCCCGAATCTGCCTGTCTTTCTTTCTTTTTGTTTCACAGTCCTGCGGCCTCCGGTGATGGAAACCATCTGTGCGATCATTTCCCGCATGGATTTTGCCTGTGCATAGAGCTGCTCACTGGCTGCCGCGGATTCCTGGGAATTGGCTGCGAGCATCTGGGTCACACTGTCAATTTCCTGCACAGCCAGGTTGATCTGCTGCAGGCTCAGAGACTGTTCTTTGCTGGCAGAGGTGATGGAAAAGGTTTTCTCTCCCATCAAAGTCGCAGATTCCACAATTCCCTCAAAATCATGACTCATTTTGCGCAGGGCTTCTGCTCCGGTGACAACGCGGCTGCGCATTCTCTCCAGCAGTTCCTCTGTGCCGCTGGCAGCATCCGCAGCCTTCAGTGCCAGATTTCGCACCTCTCCGGCCACCACTGCAAATCCCGCACCTGCACTGCCCGCGCGCACAGCTTCCACTGCCGCGTTGAGGGCAAGCAGACTGGTCTGGAAGGCAATGTCATCAATGGTCTTTGTGACTGTTCCGATTTTTCCGCTGTCCTTTTCAATCATTTCCATGTCATGGGTCAGTTCCTTGAGGGCTTTGAGGGAGTGAGCGGTACGGGCCACATTCCGGTTCATCAGTTCCTCCGCGCCGCTGGTGATGTCACTGGTGCTGACACTGGATGCGGACAGTTGTTCCAAAGTGGCAGCGGTCTGCTGCAAAGCAGCAGCCTGCCGGGAAGCACCCTGTGCCATATCCTGACTGGCTTCTGCCACATGATCCGAAGCCTGGGAAATCTCTTCAGAAGCGAGTTCAAGACCGTCTGAAATTTTGCGTATCAGTCCGAATGTCCGGCCGGTAATCAGCCAGATGGCAGCCACCATTGCAGTCAGAACTGCCAGTCCGAGGAAAAAGGTGACAGTTTTGATGCGCCGGACAGGGGCCAGAAATTCATCTTTTGTAATGGTGGCCAGCACAATCCAGCCTCTGCTTTCATCGGTCCGAAAGGCAGCGAGTTTCTGCGTTCCATCCCACAGATATTCCACCACCCCGTTTTTCCGGGCCATGATGGTTTTTCCGAAATCCAACTGATTCAGATCTGTGCTGAAAATTTTATCCTTATCCGGATGGGCCAGAACCACACCTTTGGCATCTGCAATGACCAGATAACCGCTTTGTCCGAGTTTGAACCCCGCGATATGATCTTCAGAAAACTCATTGAGCTCAAGCGGGGTTCCGATGATGCCGATGATTTCCTCCTTGTCCATGATCGGAGCCGTGATCAGACTGACAGGCTTGCCGCTGATCGGGGATTTCCCCACATTTCCCACCCATATTTCCCCTTCCCCGGCTTTGCGGATGTTGATTTCATAGACCGGTATCTTTTCCACTTCTATGCCAATGGCTTTGCCTTCAATGGAATCGGCAAAAATTTTCCCCTGGGTATCTGCCAGAAATATGGCTTCATAACAGGGGGATATCTGATGATAGTATGTCAGCCGTGCCTGGGCTTCCGCCACCTGCCTTTCCCGGCAGGCTTCGGCAAAAAGCGGATCGGATGAGAAAATGGCTGCATCATGCGCTTTGTCCGACATCCAGTTGCTGATCTCAATCAATGTTTTAACGGCAAAGGCATCCAGATAGGCTTTCTGGGTATGGACAACAGCCGAAGACGCTGTCCGATAGCAGAGCCAGGCAATGCCGTTGATGCTTAGGGCTGCCAGAGGAATCAGGACAAGCAGGAGTCTGGTTCTCAGGTTCATCATCATCGCTTTCTGTCAGAGATTCATTCCGGAAAAAGAGTTTTCAGTCATCGTGCATCTGTTTTCAGCAGTTTCAGCATCATAATCTTTTTCTTAAAAACTTTGGTTCGCGGCAAAGGAGTTGCATATGCCGATGTCGCCCTTTTCAAATCCTCTCCTGAACCACCTGACGCGCTGCTCAGAACTGCCGTGTGTAAATGAATCCGGAACAACATATCCCTGGGTTTGCCTCTGAATCCGATCATCTCCCAGACGGCTTGCCGCATTAAGGGCCTCTTCCGCATCTCCCTGTTCCAGAAGCTTTCGCGTGTTTCCCGCATGATAGCCCCATACACCGGCCAGACAGTCTGCCTGCAGTTCCAGCTTCACCAGCAGTCTGTTGGCCTCAATTTTTCCCACCTGCTGCTGCATCCTGTGCACCTGGGGCAGAATGCCAAGCAGATTCTGCACATGATGCCCGACCTCATGGGCTATCACATAGGCCTGGGCAAAGTCTCCGGGGGCTTTGAACCGCTGCTTCATCTCCTGATAAAAACGGAGATCAATGTACACTTTCTGATCTCCGGGACAGTAAAATGGCCCCATCGCGGACTGGGCAAAACCGCATGCAGAATCCACCGCGCCTGAAAACAGAACCAGTTTGGGTTCGTGGTAAGTTTTTCCCATGAGCTGAAAGATTTCATGCCATGTGTCCTCTGTATCTGCAAGCACAACCGAAACGAATTTGGCCAGTTCATCATCTGCCGGTCTGCCGGTCTGCTCCTGACTGTCCTGTTTGGAAGGCTGTGTCTCATCAAACATCTGAATCAGTTGACCGGGATCAACGCCAAAAAGCATTGCAATAATTACAACAAACACAATTCCGATTCCCCCGCCCACAACACGCCCCGGTCTGACACCCCGCCGATCTTCCACATTGCTGCTTTCCCTCTGATTCCGCCAGCGCATATCATCTCTCCTCTTTTGATTTTTATTTAAGGATATGCAGTAAACAGGTGCTGGTATGTTTCAGGCATAAACCCTGCAGCCATACCGGTTTTTCAGAAAAGTCCGTGGCCCGTGCCCCGGAATGCACAAAAAATCAGGACAGACATTTATGTCTTTACATTTTACACCTGCATGGGCAGCATTGTCAACTTTGTTTTTGCGAATTTGTTTCAGAAAAGGCAGTTTCAGAATTCACAAAAACGGCAGTATTGTATCAAATCAATGGGGAATTGGTATCACAGATCACATATCCTGCAGGTCATCAGTGTTCATTGATGCACTGATCTGATTTTTAAGCACTTCCAAAGCCTGTGCGCCGTTTTCCGCGCATACTGTCTTGTCATTTTTTCAGCATGTATACCATTACTTGAAACATTTTCATGTTACAGTGCATACTGAACGTACAGC
>CAZDIU010000202.1:0-10231 GCA_964505535.1 uncultured Desulfobacterales bacterium
CTTTTGTAAAGGGGGGCAGGGGGGATTTCCTGTGCATCCGCCTGAAAATCCCCCTCAGTCCCCCTTTAAAAAAGGGGAAGATGTCCGGACAGGGACTTTTCAAACACGCTCTGAGGCAGTCCGTAAAGATATTATCGAATTTTTTATACTTCTTTGATCGTTCTGATTTGACTTTGCCACAGAGCCAATATATAACTGTAAAAAATGAGAAAATACTCACTGGATCGGCTGGTTATCGGTATTATTTCTGAATTCCGGCTGAAATTCCGTATGCGGAAAAAATTTCTCATTCGCAGGATGTGGCAGAGATACACAGGCAATCTGAAAAGAAAAGGAGAAACCCATGTCTCAGATTCCAAAGCAGGCAAAGGACGAGGCTCGCGGAATTCTTCAGCAGAATCCGCTGGCACTCAGCAGAAAACTGGATTCCCTTCACCAGAAGATTGGCAGCCAGCCCCGGTATGCCACTCTTATCCAAAAATGGGCGGGGATAAAGGATTATCTTCTGTCTTCGCAGGTTCCTTTATCCAAAAGAGCCATGATTCTGGGCGGAATCATGTGGATTGTCATCCCGGATCCCCTGCCGGGGCCTGTGGATGATATTATCGTTGCCACATTTCTGATGCCGTATATCAGCAGTGAACTGGAAAAATTTCACAGGGGAGACTATGCAAAAGCCGCCGAACCGAAATCCCATGCTGTGGACAGAACCGGAACTGCCAACCGTTTCTTTTTCCCTGAACTTTGCTGATATTGTCTGAAAATGGAGGTGTTATGTTTGAACTGTATAAAGATCGCATGACTGAAATCGGGCAGCGTGCATCAGAGTTGCAGGCTGTTGCAAACAAATGGGGATTCACTCACGCGGAATCCCGGTTTCAGAAAATTCAGGAACGCAGAAAACAGCATGATTTGACCATTGCATTTGTCGGGAAAGTGAAAAAAGGCAAATCCAGCCTGATCAATGCGCTTGTCGGTGAGCCTCTGCTTCCCGCGGACATTCTGCCTGCCAGTGTGTGCAATGTGCTTGTGCGTTACGGAGACAAAGAGGATGCCGTTATTATGGATAAACAGGGACACCTGTCCCATGTGTCCCGGCAGGAATTCCGGGAGAGCATTTCCTGCGGCAAACTTGCAAATGCCCAAAAAGCAGAGGTGACTTTGCCGTCAGAGTTTTTGAAAACAGGGCTGCGCCTTGTGGATACCCCCGGTTTTGCAGATGTGGATGAAATCCGTTCCGAAGTGGTCAACACGGTGATTCCCCAGGTTGATGCTCTGGTTGTGGTGCTGGATACCGAATCCGGGGGAATTGATGCCAGCGAAAAAGAATTTCTTGCCACACAGGTGTTTTCCGCACATACCGGGAAAATATTTTTTGCAATGAACAAAAGTGACAAAGTCCGCGATCAGAAAGGCACGGATCAGTTACTTGGATATATAAACACTGTTGTCAGAACCTTCACAGATCATCCGCGTGTCTTTGCGGTTTCTTCCCGAAATGAACTGCAAAAGATTATGCAGGGAGCAGAAACAGATTTTCCAAGCGGAATTCCGGAACTTCGGCAGGCACTTACGGATTATGTTGAAAAAGAAGCCGGATCAGCAGTGGTGAATTCCATGATGCGGGATTTCGGAAACCTTGCCCGTGCTGTGGGTTCAGGACTTGAAACACAGCTCAAATCACTTTCCGAATCCAAAGAGGAATTGCAGACGCGTATAGAAACCCTGCAAAAGGATCGCACCCGGATACAGGAACAGATGGCGGAGATTGATCAGAAAGCCCGGCGCAAAGTGGAAGATATTCTTCTAAAATTTCAGGGAAGTCTTGCGGATTTCATCTCCCGGTATTCTTCCAAACTCCGCACAGCCATTATGATGCTGAACATGGATGATTTGAAAGACCCCGGACTTGCCTCTGAACTGCAATCCGGTGTAAACCTGCAAATGAAATGCTTTATGGAGCGGGAGGCACGAAAGATTTCTCCTCTGCTGGATGAGGTGTTTGAGGAATGGAATGAAGATACCGAGGCTCAGTTCAGTTCCCTTCTGCGGCACGGAACAGCCAATCTGACAGCGATTCTGCCCCAAGTTTACCGGAATGACAGTTTTGTCATACCGGGGCTGCTGATCGGCGGATGGGTTTTTCTGGGGATGATGAATTTCCTCCTGCTTCTGCTGGCAACAAATTATGCAGGAGACACAATCAAATCCGCAGTTCTGTCGCTTATTGCCAACCCTTCAAAAGTAAAATCGGATTTTGCGGATCAGGTCTGCCAAAAACTGAAGGAAATTCAGCAAAGCCTGTATCAGCGTTTTTCCGAGGATTTGATGAACAGGTTTCAAAGCCGTCTTACAGAGAATATGGCAGATTATGAGGCCAATCTGGATATGGTGGAGCAGTCTGTCAGAAATCTGATGCTCAGTTTCAATGAACCCAAAACCGGGGCAAAGGCAGAGGAAATCCGGAAAAATTTGGCAAGAGTCCGGGAATTGACGGATATGGCTTCCTTTTATAATCTGCCCGTTAAACCCTAAGGGTTTTGAAAACGTTTTAAACAGGCATTACATTTTATTGAATTCGGGTTAAACCCTAAGGGTTTTCAAAACCCTTAGGGTTTATATTCATGCATCCAATTGAAAAAGGAAATATTCTGCAGTATATTCAACAGACAGGATAAGCAGAGGAGGAAATTCCATGCTTTTGAAAGCATATTATGAGGCAAGAGCGCGGCTGATTCCGGTTATGGAACAGGCTGAGAAACTGATGGAGAAAAACAGCCGTCCGGAAGCTGTGAAGAATATCGTCTTCGCGAAGCAAAAACTCCATGAGAACAAATTTCAGGTTGCGGTAATGGGACAGTTGAAACGGGGAAAGTCCTCATTTGTAAATGCCCTGCTTCGCAATCCCAAACTTATGCCCACAGGACTGATACCTGTCAGTTCTGCAATTGTTTCTGTGCAGCACGGGGACAAAGAGCAGATTACGGTACATTTCAAAAACGGACGAAATGAAAGCCATTCTCTTGATAAAATTGCTGAATTCTGTACAGAGGAGCAAAATCCCGGCAATGAGAAAAATGTGTCCCATATTATGGTGGAATTTCAGTCAGACTGGCTTAAAGACGGTGTGATTATTGTGGATACACCCGGCGAAGGTTCTGTAAATGCTTATCATGATGAAATTGTTTACGAGTTTATTCCAAAAGCGGATGCGATACTGTATGTTTTTACCGCAGAACTTCCCATATGCAGAGGGGAGTTTGATTTGCTCAGGCGCATCAGTGAGGAAGGCACGGAGCGGATTTTTTTTGTCATGAACAAGGTGGATGCGGTGAACCATGATCCGGTGACAGGAAAGTCCGCTGAGGATCAGCTCAGACGCGGTGTAGAGTACAATATCAATGTCATCCGCAAATTTGAAAAGTTCAGCAGCCTGACTCCGGATGCGGTGTTCTGCATTTCTTCCAAATCCGCTTTGGAATCGCTGATCAGCAATACGCCCATCAGCAATGCTTCCGGATTTCCCCGTCTGGAGACAGAACTCAGAAAATATCTTGAAAAACAGCGGGGAGCTGAAGCTATACGATCCGGCATAAGGGCAGCAGCAGGGGAACTGGGACAGTTTACAAATCAGATGCAAACGGAAAAATCCGCTCTGAACAGGCAGTTGAAAGACCTTAAAAGTGAAAAAATCCGATGGGTGGAAGAGAAAGAAAAACTGAGAAAAAACCTTGACAGAGAACGTCAATTATTTCTCAGGAGCATGGAACTCTGTGAACCGCATTTTGACGGACTGTGTGCTGAAATAAAAAGCAAAACAGAGGATTATATCAAAAAACGGATAAATGAAATAGGCTTCAGGGATATATTGTCTGTCAAAGACAGACTGACCGAAATCCAATCCGAGACAGAACACATGTTCAAAGAGCATATTTTGAACGCGGTTAACCGGAGTTTAGGTGAAAAAGCAATTCCGGCAATGAAAGAGCTGGCAAGCAATCTGGAGCAGCTTCTGATTAAATTTTCAGAAGACTGTCAGTTTCATTTTGAGTTTATCCGCGTGGATATAGGTGGTTTTGATTTTTTGAAAGGGGCTTTTCCGGGAGCGACAATCATAACAGGCGGTGCAACTCTCCTCGGTTACAGTTTTTCAATTGGCTGGATCAGGACAGCGTGGGCAGCTCTTGCGGGCGGAACTGCAAACCTTTGGAATCCGTTGGGATGGGGACTTATTGCAGTAGGTCTCGGAACAGGTATATGGGGAACTGTGAAAGCTCTTGACAGTCTCAAAGAGAAATTTCGAAATGAACTGTTCACAAGTATTCCCCAAGTAATTAAATCTGTAAAGAATAAATTTACCGAAAACATCCGAACCATAAAATCGGATGGCGAAAAACTGGTCTCAGAAAACTTTCGGATAACGGTTGAACCCATAGACAAAGGACTGGAAGAGGCTGAACGCCGACTTGCCGAAGGGAATTTTGAAAAGCGGATTGAAGGGCTGATCTTTGACGAAAATGAGATTGGAACCATCCGCAACCGTTTAATGGAAATTGAAACCTATGTGCAAAAGGAGATGTTATGAAAACAGAAGATTGGACGGATGAGGAAATCAAAATGTATTTTCTGGCACTGAGTCTGATTGCTTTGTCAGATCAGGTGCTTGCTGATGAGGAACTCAAATTCCTTGAACAGGTCAGAGAGTCAGTGGGAATTGACCGTGCAGAGGCAGAGCGGATTTTGGCAATGGCTAAAGATGATCCTTCGTGTGTGAAACGCCTGAAATCTGTTCGTCCGGAAACGGTCAGACGCACCATTTTCAGAGACTGCGTGATCATGGCATTTGCAGACCGGATTTTTCATCCGCTGGAACGTCTGATGCTGGAGTCTGTCCGGATGAATCTGGGCATATCAGAAGAACTGGCAGATCGGTTTACACAATGGGCGCAGGAAGGGCAGGCATGGCAGGACAAAGGTGAACAGCTTATTCATGAAGGAGCGGAATCATGATCTCTTCAGAACTGTCTGATTTTTCAAGGGTGCTGTCAGAACATGAAAATGTGCTGAAAGAAAACAAGGCTCCGGAAGAATTGTTGCGTCTGATTCAGAATGCCCGTCTGGAATTGAAGTCAGACAAATTCCGGCTGATGGTATGCGGAGGATTTTCGCGGGGCAAGTCAGCCGTCATCAATGCCCTTCTTGGTGTGCGTCTGCTGCCGGAAGACCCCACACCGACAACCTCGGTTCTGACAGAGATTTGCTACGGCGAGACAAACATGGTGGAAGTATTGGACACCGGGGGAAATGTGATCCGTCAGTTTCGCTGCTCCGGTCTCGCGGAAGCCAGAAATATTGTCCGGGAATGGGGTACGGAACTGAACATCCCACAGGACAATCCATCTTCCCAAACCCGGAAAATGCTGCGTGTTCACTATCCTTCGCAATATCTGAAAGACGGACTGATTCTTCAGGATACACCCGGATTTGATTCTGTTGTTGAACGTCATGATCAGGAAATGCTGGATGCCATAAACAAAGGTGACGGATTTCTTCTGGTTCTTGCAACCCAGCCGCCCTACGGAAGGACTGATAAAACCCTGTTTGAACTGGTGCGGGATAAAAAACGCTGGCTCAGCATTCTTGTCAACAAAATTGATCAGACAGAATTCAATGACAGGGAACTGGCCGGTTACATTGAATATGTTCAGAAAAATACAGGGATTCCCCGTGAACGGATTTTATCCCTCAGTGCATGGACTGCACTTTGTGGTGAAGAGGAGAACAGACCGGCAGAAATTGAGAAATCAAAAATACGTGAATGCCGCGAGAGAATTTTTGCTGATTTGCTGAAAAACAGCAAAAACACCATCCGGCTTCCCGTGATTCGGCAGCAGATTGCAGAAGGAATTCAGAAATCCCTTGCGGATATTGCGTATAAGATAAGCCTTGCAAATACGGAAGCGTCAAAAATGGATGAACTCGTCAGTTCATTGGAAACAGAAATGAATTCGCTCGAAACAAAGACGAATTCGCTTGAAAGCAGATGCAAAGATGACATTATCAGAACCGAAAACCGTATTCGCGAGGAAATGGAGAGAGTGGAAAAAGAAAGTATCATGAGAATTCTTCAGATGAATGATACGGAACACATCAAATCCGCTGTTGAAAATACGGGTCAGTCCATTGCCAAAAGAATTGAGGCATATGCCTGCTCCTGTCAGGAAACAATGAATAAATTCAATAATACCACATTCGGTATGTATCAGGACAGTCTCCGAAGCGCGCTGCATCTGAAGGAAACAGAAGGTTCCGGTGCGGGTTATGCCGGAGCCGGCGTTTTATCAGGTGTGGGCGGCGCGATGCTGATGGGTTCTCTGATGAGTACTCCCACACTTTTGGGTTCAGCAGCACTGGCTTCTCTTACCGGTATTTCCACAGGAGCAATTTTCTCAATGGGAGCGGCATTGGCATCCGGGGGGATTCTGATACCGGTTGCTCTAATCGGCGGAATGTATTTTGCCAAACGCAAAAAAGTGAATGCCATGAAAGAACAGGCTGTTGAACTGATCAAAGATGCATCTCACCGGGCAGTTTACGGCAGAGATGAGAATCAGGGAACATCTCTCTCATTGATTCGGGATCAGGCTTTGGCATATCTGGAGAAGTCAAAGGAATCCATGCTCAGCGAAATAAAGAGGAAATACGCTGAAGCAGTGTCGGAACGGGAGAAAAAGAAAACAGGCAGTGAATCTGTCAGACAGGAATATGTTCCGCTGGCCAATGCCCTGAACAACATGCTCCGGCAGATTGGGCAGGGATGAGAATATAAATATAAAAAGGAGAATTGCATATGTATCAGATTGTTGAGGCAGAAGTGAGGGATGGATATATTTTCCCTTATGAGCCTGAAAAAATTCCAAAATCAGGAATGGTGCTGGTGCTTGTTCTGCCTGAAGAAAGAAAAAAGGCTGATCCGGAAGAAATACGGAATCTTTTGGGATGGCTCAAAACCGATACGGATGCTGTGCAGTGGCAGAAATCCATACGAAATGAATGGGATCATCCCTGATGAAATATCTGACAGACATCACTGAGGTTGATGTCACAGCCGCCATCAGAATTGATGATATTAAAGGCGGGGCATGATTTTGGGATTACCATGATTTAATTCAGATTGAAAGGAGATGTGTTCAATGCAGGCGATTCTGAATGTGAAATTAAATGAGATTGATGGCAGTTTAATAAAAATCATCAAAGAATTGCTGTCGAAAAATGCAGAGGTGGTTATCAGAAAAGAATCTCTGCATTTGGAAGAGTTTGACAAAAACCTTCCTCTTCAAAAAGTAATGGATGATTTGGAGAAAACAGGTTACAGCTTTGAATTATTGAAAGACATAAGAAAAGGTTTTGAAACTTCAAGTGTCTATGGAAATAAGGATAAACATGAAAATAAAACCTCTGAAAGATCGGATAAAAAGCTATCTGAAAAAGCATCAGCTTGAGAAAAAATTCCAGAAAGCTGAAGCATTGTTCGATAAGGACATATCCCATCCCTCTCTGAATGTTGAAATTTTGGAACCAAAGCATCTGAAAATTTATTCATTCAGAATAGACAGAAAATACAGAGGCATTTTCATTGTTACGGATGGAGAGGCTGAAATAGTTACGGTTACAAACCATTATTCATAAAAAATTTGCCTATTTCTGAACTGCGATTTAAGGAGTTACGCAGTTGATTTTCAACTGCTTGATTTTACATAGTTTAATTTTGCAATGCAACATTGGCATATATAAAAATCATTAGGTTAAAATTCAACTGCGTAACTCCGTCAGACTTTTTCTTTGTTTACACCTTTGCAAAAGTCTCCTGACACACATCCTTGAGATAAGCCAGATTTTCGCACACATGAATGCCGTTGGCTTTCATGGATGCAACCTTGCTCTGTCCTGTGCCGCTGTTGCCGCTGATGATTGCGCCTGCGTGTCCCATGCGCCGTCCCGGAGGAGCGGTCAGTCCAGCGATGAATCCCACCACCGGTTTTTTCACATTTGCCTTGATGTATTCCGCAGCCTCTTCCTCGGCAGAACCGCCGATTTCCCCAATCATGACAATGCCCTTTGTTGCAGGGTCGTCTTTGAAACGGCTCAGGCAGTCAATGAAATTGGTTCCGTTGACCGGGTCGCCGCCGATGCCGATGCACGTGGTCTGTCCCAGTCCGGCAAGGGTCAGGGCATGAACCGCCTCATAGGTCAACGTTCCGGAGCGGGAAACCACGCCAATTTTTCCGGGTTTGTGAATCACGCCCGGCATGATGCCGATTTTGCATTCGCCCGGTGTGATGATGCCGGGGCAGTTGGGTCCGATCAGGCGAACCGGTTTGCCCTTGATATAATTTTTCACCTTCATCATGTCCATAACCGGGATTCCCTCGGTAATGCACACAATCAGGGGAACTTCCGCATCTGTGGCTTCCATGATTGCATCTGCGGCAAAGGGGGGCGGAACAAAAATCATGCTCGCGTTTGCACCCGTGTGTTTCACAGCGTCTTTGACCGTGTTGAACACCGGAATCTCATCCATTTTCTGGCCGCCCTTGCCCGGCGTGACACCCGCGACCACGTTTGTGCCGTATTCCGCGCAGGCACGGGTATGGAACTGCCCTTCTTTTCCTGTAATTCCCTGCACCAACAGTTTGGTGTCTTTATTGACAAGTATGCTCACTTTTTTATCCTCGCATGTGAAATGGGTTTACTGAATGGCTGCCTTGAGTTTTTCCGCAGCATCCTTGAGATCAGCCGCGTTGATGAGTTTCAGCCCGGATTCAGCCAGAATCTTTTTGCCCTCTGCCAGATTGGTTCCTTCCATGCGGATAATCACAGGAACCCGCAGACCGACCTTTTCCGCAGCCTGGACCACGCCGTTGGCAAGGCGATCACAGCGCAGAATTCCGCCGAAGATATTGATCAGAATGGCTTTGACATTGGGATCACTCTGGAGAATGCGGAACCCGTTTTCAATCTGCTCCGCGCTCGCGCCGCCGCCCACATCCAGGAAATTGACAGGTTTGCCGCCGGAGAATTTTATGCAG
This sequence comes from uncultured Desulfobacterales bacterium, assembly GCA_964505535.1. Classification (GTDB taxonomy): domain Bacteria; phylum Desulfobacterota; class Desulfobacteria; order Desulfobacterales; family Desulfococcaceae; genus JAABRU01. Next base: position 9,090 of record CAZDIU010000202.1, read on the forward strand.
TCCATTGTCGCCATGGCAAGGCCCGCGCCATTGACCATATTGCCCACATTGCCGGTGCCCAGTTGAATGTAATTGAGACCGAATTTGGAAGCCTCGACTTCATTGGGATCTTCCTCATCCAAATCCCGGTATTCCACCACGTCTTTGTGACGGTACAGGGCATTGGAGTCAAAATCCACCTTGGCATCCAGTGCAATCACATTGTTTTCCGCTGTCAGAACCAGGGGATTGATTTCCACCATGGAGCAGTCATAATTCACACAGAGATTGTAGAGATTTTTCAGCAGCGCGGTAAAGGATTTCTGCGCCTCTGCCGGAATATTGAGACCGAACGCGGCATCACGCAGATGATAGCCCTGAATCCCAAGCATGGGATCCACATACACCTTGATGATTTTTTCCGGTGTTTTTTCTGCCACTTCCTCAATATCCATACCGCCTGCCTCGCTGGCCATGATAACCATTTTGGCAGTGGAACGGTCAGGAAGAATGCTCAGATACAGTTCCTTGGCAATGTTGAGTCCCTGCTCAATGAGCAGTTTTTTCACCAGTTTGCCCTGAGGACCGGTCTGTTTTGTCACAAGGGTCATGCCCAGAATTTCGCTGGCATATTTTTCAAATTCGGCCATGTTTTTCGCGACTTTCACACCGCCGCCCTTGCCGCGTCCGCCCGCGTGAATCTGGGCTTTGACCACGACCGGGAATTTGCCCAGTTTTTCCGCGACTGCCTTTGCCTCAGCCACACTGAAGGCTGCGCTGCCGTCAGGAACCGCGACGCCGTATTTTCTGAATAACTCTTTTGCCTGATATTCATGGATTTTCATGATATTCCATTTCCTTATATATCCGCGTGCGGATAAATCCGCAGGTTGTTCATAATCAAGTCCGTCTGATGAACAGGGAGGAGGAACAGACACTTACTGCAATCATCTCAAAAACCCTGAGGGTTTTGAAAACCCTCAGGGTTTGACCGGTAAAAAACCGGATTTTTCATTGACTTAGCCAATCACACAGAGTACATCATTTTTGGCAACAGAATCGCCGCTCGCGAAATTGATGGCTTTTATGGTTCCGCTGACCGGCGCGGGAAGAGCATTTTCCATTTTCATGGCTTCCAGCACCACAACGGTTTCACCCTTTTC
>CAZDIU010000203.1:0-10211 GCA_964505535.1 uncultured Desulfobacterales bacterium
TGGTGATGTCGCTCATGACCACCGGAGAGACACCGGTGATGAAAATCCGGTCAAAAACCGAGTCTTTGGTGGAGGATTTCACGGCCTTGAACAGGGTTTTCAGGGGGCCTTCCTCATAAACCAGAGCCTCGTAAATGCCCTTTTCCCTTCGGATTCCCATCATGACCTCGTTGGCAAAATTGTCGTATTCGTCAATGAGCAGGAACAGAGGATGCTGAGTTTTCCTCACAGCAGCAATGAGGGAATGTATCGAATTGAGAGCATTTTCCGGATCAATTCGGATTTCCGCAGTCAGAAACTCATCATAATACATGACAAAAGCCCTGATGCAGGAATTGACATGATCATGCAGTGCTTTTTTTATATCCTCCGCGCTGCCGGAGGGATCAACGCAGGAGAAATCCCATTCCATGACAAAATAGGTGCTGTGCAGGGGGGTGGGGTTTTTCCCGATTTTCAGATGCCCGAAAACCTCCTGAAACGCCTCTTTGCGGGCAATGTCATAGTAATTGGTGAGCATGGAAAGCAGCAGGCTTTTGCCGAACCTCCGGGGACGGAGAAAAATCTGGTATGCGCCTTTTTCCAGCAGGGGAATGCGGTCTGTCCGGTCGCAGTAAAAATACCCGTCCTTTATGATTTTTCTGAAATCGCATATGCCGTAGGGGAATTTCATGAAAACCTCCTGTTCTGTTTCAGAATTTGGTTGAGATGATGAATTATGGCAAATTCCGTCATTGTAAAGACGCCGGTGTCGCAACTGTTTGAATATAGAGGACTCCGGCTCTGCAGGATTGCGGGTGAAAGAAACAGGATTACGGATGATTGCAGACCGGACAACACAGTTTATGAATTTTTCTGCAAAATACCCCTTGCTTTCTGATAACATTCTTCATTGAAAATTCCCGGACAATACACAAACTGATCAGGAAAACTTTTTTCAAATCGGTCTGTATATGCATCATCCAAAATGACAAACCGTTGAATCTCTCTGTGATTTTTCAGGTAATCCGCCACTTTCTCATTTCTGAATCCGCCCCCTTCTCTGGAAATTTCCCCTTTGATATACATATCAAGATCATGCAGCCGGAAATAATCTTTCAGCCGGGATAAGGGGGAATAAATCCGCCAGTCAGAAGTGATGATGATTCCGGCATCAAAGTCAGTACATATTTTTCTCAGACGTTCAACCGCTTCTTTGTCCCAGTCATAATATACAGCACCAAGATCATACGGATCCATTTCAAGATATTCATCATTTTTGTATGAAACTGCCAGTTGTTTTCCCAACTCTTTCAAATCATATTTGAATCTTTTCTGGCTGCTCAGAGGCTGAAGCACACCGTCAATATCCAGAAAAATTGCTGTTCCTGATCGTTCCATTGATATTTCCTCCTTTTTTTCTTAACAAGTTAAGGTTTCGACAATTTTCCTGATTTCATCCGGTTCCGGAGGGTATTCATTTTTTTTCCAGTTCCTGCAATGTTTTCTTTGGGTATTTGTCAATTTCTGCCTGAACCATGTCTTTATTTCTCCATCAGGTCAGAAACGCAGACAGGAATAAATATCAGATGAAAGATTTTTCAGGACTTGCAATATCTGTTTCTGCCATTTGCCGGGCATTCCCTGAAAAATAAAAATCACACGGTTTCGGCGATTGCTGTCTTTCATGCACAATTCTCCAATATTTTTGGCAGTCAGTAAATCCTTTTCTTTTTTTGCCATATCTTTCCGTTTTTGACTGACAAGAATTTTGTGAAGCACAAATGCTTCCGGTTCCGGCAGCCAGATGGCAACTTCCCCATATGTCATCTGAAATTTGAAATCCTGCAACAATGTCAAATATCTGAGACCTTCCGCATTGATATTGAGTTTCTTTATCTCATAGGGACTCTCTTTCCCTCTGCCAAGTGCCGGAGTCAGAAACTGAATTTCAAGATCAGGGTGAACGTATTTCACAAGTCCTGTATGGTAATCAAAATCATTGTCAAATCCGAGATTGTTCAAAATTGCAGTTATATCAACAATGTTTTCGATTTTTGGCGGATTTGGCACGATAAAATCAATATCTGTTGTTCTGATAAGGGGAATTTCCGGTGCTTCATCAAACAGAATGCGGTAAAAATACAGACACCAGCTTCCCCCCAGAATCAGTTTGTCCAGCACTCCGGCATGTTGAAGATTTTTTAAAACAGTTAAGAGAAGTTCATATTTTTCTTCCATGAAGAACCTTTTCAATTTCTCTCAAATCACTTTTTACCTGTTTGAGTTTGTCCTGATAATTTTTCCGAAGTGTTATATTTTTTATAACTGTTTCAGACTGTTCGGATTCTGCGGGGCCGATATATTCAAATCGGACGTTTCCATTCTGCCGGTATGCAAGATACAGATATTCTTTCTGATTTCTCTTTTTAACAGAAATACTTCCTTTGGGAAGAGAAGCGATGGCAGCCTGATATTTTTCTGACAAGGCTTGTAATCGCTCATATTCTTCCTGTATGATATTTTTGAGATAACTCATCCAAACACCCCTGATGAATTGCCTAACATATTTTTCTGAAATATACAATGTTAGGCAACTGATGTCAAGAACTGGACAGCTTTTCCAATCCTGAATATCCTGATTCATTTGTCATTTGTACTGACTGCAAATTTTTCCGAGCCAGAGGATGATGTCTTTCAGTGCATAGGTGAGCGCATTCACTGTGTCGGAGGTGGGTTCATAAAGAGGCGTGTAGGGATATGCTTTGTGGCTGCCGAATTCATTCGCGATGGATCTGACACTGAAGAAAAAATTCCGGAGAATGAAATCATCAATATGGCTGTTATCTTTCATCCAGATTATTGCTTTTCCGCCTTTTTCATCTCCGCAACTGCTTTGCATATTGGGAATTTTTATGGCGCAGACTGTCAGGATATTTTCATAAATCAGGCGCATCCGGTTCAGATTGTCCCTTATCCGTTTCGGGCTGTCATTGGGAGTGGAAAGAATTTCCAAAAAGAAATCCGCTGTTTTTTCATCAATGTTTTTCCGCAGAATTTGCAGATAATCCCGGTTTTCCCATTGAAGATTGAGAACTGCAATATTGTCAATCCGGTTTTTCAGCCGGTCAAAATCCGCGTCATTTCCTTTTTCAATAAAATTGTCTTTTGAAAATATTTCCAGATTGATGAACCCCTGAATATCCGCTGCCCCGCGAATTCCCTCCTCTGCGGAATATGCCGTCATAAAATAAAATTTTGAACCCACATCTGTTCCGGCTCTGACCAAATGAGAAAACAGATAATCGCCCTCTCTTTCTGCATAAATTTCGTATTTCTCTTCTGTAAAGGACGGATCAATCGCCTTCACTTCCTCTGCATCATATCCCTCTTCCTCAAACAGATTTCTGTCTATGATGAAAAGTGCATACTTTTCAGGGTGCTGAATGATCTTTTGCAGGGCTTGGGGAAAGCGGTATTCCATTTCAATCAGATTTGAAGTTTCCACAATTTTTCTGATTTCCTCCGGATATGGAGGATATTCATCTTTTTCCAGTTCCTGCAATCTTTTCTTTGCGGATTTGGTCAGGTATTTGTCAAACAATCGGCTGATTCTTGCCATATTCCTTGTGATCTGGTCTTCCACATACAGGATTTTCATTCGCTTTTCTCCTTCCAGAAATTGGCAAAATGGATAGTGACAGAATAGATTTCCTCATCTTTGTGAATTACAGGTTCATTTTTCAGAAGGCTGGCAAAATTTTTGATAATGACCAGCCCCAGCCCGGAGGTTTTGGTTTTTACGGTTTTTTTATACCGGTTTTCCACTGTTATGACAATCTGATTTTCCTCAGATTTCAGATTTATATGCAGAAAACGTCTGTCTTTTTCCACAAAAGCCGAATATTTCACGGCATTGAAAATGATTTCCTGCAAAAGAATCAGCAGTTTGATGGCAGAGCCTTTTTCATTGCCCATGCGCAGTTCTGCCGTGTCAGCAATATTGAGTTGCATATCAAAGAAATACTGCCGTATAAAAGGCAGGAGTTCCTCAATGTTTTTGACCTGAGATTTTTCCTGCCATACAGCTTTGGCGTCCTGAAAAATGCTTCTTTCCGGGAAATATTTGCGCAGGAAATTGGCAAAATATTTGGCGTCAAACATATGCCCTATGGAATAAATCAGGGATTGGGTGATAATATCCCCCAGACACAGGCTATCTTTGCCGGTATTGTGTTTTGCATCATAGTAAAAATCATCAATGGAACCTTTGAAGGAAAGATTCATGGCATTGACAATCTCCCGGATCAGATTTGCGCCTTTCAGCGCGTTTTCAATGACCGGATTCTCCTCTGCATGTTCCTTTTTCATGCTTTCCAGAGGATCGATCACGGTGCTGATGAGGTTTTTGATGGAATGGGACAGGTCGGCTATGATTCTGTTGCGTTCGTCTATTCGATCTTGGGCTTCTTTTTCTTTTACAAATTCAGATAGTGTAGAGTCAATGTCAAAATCTTCATCATAAATAATAGAATATTTAAGTGCATCCATTGCTTCATCATAATTTTTCATCTTCTGATAGCAACGCCCCAATTTCGTAAATATATCAAAAGTGCTGAGTTTTAAATCGCCTAAGAGATAATAACAAGAACTCTTATCATCAATATCTTTAATTTTTTTTAAATTATTCGCTGCCTCTTCCCAATTTTTCATTTCAAAATAAATATTACCGCGCAGGACATAAAGATCCAAATCCTCTGGACGGAGTTCAATGACTTTGCTGATATCTTTCAAAGCGTTAGCATAATCTTTTATTTTCAGATAAATATCACATCGCTGAAAATAAAAATCCGGATAGTTTGAATCGAGTTCAATGGCTTTGCTGATATCTTTCAAAGCATTAGCATAATCTTTCATTTTAAGATAAATATCACTGCGCTTGGAATAATAATAATCGGAAGGCTCAAATTCGATAACTTTGCTGATATCTTTCAAAGCATTAGCATAATCTTTTATTTCAAGATAAATATCAACGCGTTCTAAATGGATTTCGCCTCGGTCAACAAATGTACTAAAAAAAGAATCTCCATCAGGAGATGCTTCATCCAATTTAATAGCTTTATCATAATTCTCCAAAGCCAGATCATAATTTTCCATTTCAAGATAAATTTTCCCGCGCCGATAGTAAAAATTTTTGTTATTTGGATCGAGTTCAATGGCTTTGCTGATATCTTTCAAAGTATTAGCATAATCCTTTCGAGTAGAATATCTATAGCTCCGATTTGAATAAACAGATGCTTTATCAGGAGCAATTTTGACAGCCATATCGTAATTCTCGAAAGCCAGATCATAATTTTTCATTTTAAGATAAATATCACCGCGGCGGAAATGAAAATTCTCGTTATTTGGATAGAACGCAATCGCTTTGTCAATATTTTTCAAATTTTGATAAGATATATCATTAAATTTAAAACCTATATCATAATTCTCCGAAGCCAGATCATAACTTTCCATTTCAAGATAAATATCCCCACGCAGGACATGGAACTTACCACCGTTCTTACGATAGGATTTTGTCTCATTTGAATCTAATCCAATCGCTTTGTTAATATCTTTCAAAGCATTATCATAATCGTTCAGCGAATAATATGCCATGCTTCGAAAGTAATACGCTATACGTTTATCAGGTTCTGTCTCTATTGACTCGTTCAATTTATTCAATTGTTCTTCTGTAATATTTTCGAACATATTTTTCTCCTGTTTGGAAAAAGTTGATGAAGTTTGGGAAATTGAGTTGTCTGAACCCTGATTCACCTGATGAAAGGATTTTCATGATTTTTTCAATCCTGATCATCCGTTAATCCTGTGAATCCCGGTTCAGACAGTACGCAAAAGATTTTATCCTCAGTTTATATCACATCTGAAGCAATGATAACTCTGATAAAGCAGGAATCATGCCAACCCGAAAGAAAATATGGAAAATCATTTGTCAACAAATGGTTATCAAATTTTTATGAAAAATCCCTGTCCGGAAAAAGGTAAAAATAATTACCTTAAGCGTAAATATTTTTACCCAACTCAGTAATGGCGCATTTTGAGGAACACTGTCTGAACCGGGATTCTCAGGATTAAGGGATTTTCATGATTTTGTCTATCCTGTTAATCCGTTAATCCTGTGAATCAGGGTTCAGACAATATGCAGTTTCGGGAGTGCCAAACTGAAAGTTTGGCTGTGCTTTTTTTAGCGTACAGTCCCAAACTTTCAGTTTGGAACTCCTTCACGCCTTAACTCCCGCATAATTTCCTCCGCATCCCGATCATCCTCCCAAATCCCGCATAAACCCGATGATTTTTTCTCATTTATATCGGGAATTATCACATGTAGTGTTACAGGGGAAACTTCTTTTTCAATAATGACTCTGATTTTCTGATCCGGTTTCAAAACCAGTTGCTTTCTGATTTCCGAGGGAAAAGGTATATATCCCATGTCGGTGAGTGTTGTCTGATATTCAATCATCTGCATAATAACCTCCCTGTTTTTTTACCGTGCATATTCTACGGCAAGATCAGCATCAATGCTCTCATTGTCCGCACCGGTCGGATAACCCAGATCAACTGCGCCGAAATGAGATTCAACTTTCCCGCTTGCTGAATTTTTCTGCGTCTCTGATTTCAGATTTTGCAATACCGCAGCAGGACAGAACTGCTTTTCAAGCGAATCCGTAATCAGATTTACTGGTGAAACTCCGATTTTGGCTGCCTGATAATGAATTGCCGAGAAAATCTCATCACTGAGTTCAAGAATCAGGGTATGGTTCATATTTTCTTCTTTTCGGGAATCACAATATGGAATCTGAAAAAAAAAATTCTGTCTGAAACCCTAAGGGTTTTGAAAACCCTTAGGGTTTGGAACAGTTTATTTTGATACAGCCACTTAGGGTTTCAGACAGAATTTAGTGCCTAATTTTTTTTCAGATTTCATATAAGCAGGGAAAGCAAATGCTCAATTTCTGCAAAAATGGCGGGCATCGCTCCGCTTTTGCCTATCCTGCAAAAAGATTCTGAAAATCAGGATTCAGACAATATGCGGTTTCCAGGAACACTGTCTGAACCGGGATTAACTGTTTAAAAATCCTGAAAATCTTTTAATCCTGAAAATCCGGGTTCAGACAACATGCAGTTTCCGGGAACACTGTCTGAACCGGGATTAACTGTTTAAAAATCCTGAAAATCCTTTAATCCTGAAAATCCGGATTCAGACAACATGCAGTTTTCGAGAACACTGTCTGAACCGGGATTCTCAGGATTAAAGGATTAACCGGGATTAACTGTTTAAAAATTCTGAAAATCCCTTAATCCTGAAAATCCGGGTTCAGACAACATGCAGTTTCCGGGAACACTGTCTGAACCTGGATTCTCAGGATTAAGGGATTAACCGTGATTAACTGTTTAAAAATCCTGAAAATCCCTTAATCCTGAAAATCCGGATTCAGACAATTAAAGAATTCCGGTTCAGCCCGTAACAGTCACAAACTCCGCAGCCTTGCCCGAAACGTATGCGGCTCCAGACCCAGCAGTTTTGCCGCCTTTGTCTTGTTTCCATCGCTTTTTTTCAAAGCAGCCTCATAATATTTTAGCAAAATATCCTTATTTAAATCCAGACCCTTATCCGGAATCACAATCTCTTTTTCCTCTGAAAAATCCATATCCACAATGTGCATATGTTCTGCCAGAATTTCATCTCCCGGATACACAAACGCAGCTTCCAGCACATTGCGCAGTTCCCGCACATTGCCGGGCCAGTGATGATGCAGTATCACATCTGCGGCTGATGTTTCCAGCCTTTTCTTTTTCCCCTGTTTCTGGTTCAAATCCTCCACTATGCAAGACGCAATCAGGAGCCGGTCATTTCCCCGTTCCCGCAGAGAAGGCAGTTCAATCCTGCTTCCCATAATCCGCCAGAACAGATCCTGCCGGAATTTTTTTTCTTTCACCAAATCCGCAAGTTGTGCATTGGCAGCCGATATAATCCGCACATTTGCATGTTCGGTTTTGGCACTTCCCACAGGCGTGAAAGAGCCGTTTTCCAGCACCCGCAGCAGTTTCACCTGCATATCCAAAGGCAAATCCGCAATTTCATCCAGAAAAACAGTTCCGCCGTCTGCCTGCCGGAATATGCCGTCTTTTTTGGAAACCGCGCCGGTAAAGGCTCCTTTGCAATGCCCGAAAAACTCACTTTCAAACAGGTTGGGCGAAACCGCGCCGCAGTTGATGGGAACAAAAGGTTTTTCCTTTCTCTGACTCAGATAATGAATGGCTTCTGCCACCAGTTCCTTGCCGGTTCCTGTTTCTCCGTAAATGAATACGGAATTGTCCCCGTTTGCAAAATGCTTTACCTGCTCTTTCACAGCCAGCATTTTTGGACAGGAACCGATAATTCTGCCCATCACACCCTGCTCTTGTGTTTCCAGCCGGTTTTTCAGATTTTGGTTTTCCCTTGCCAGCCGGGTCATTTCCGCCTTGATTTCATTGACATGCCGGATTTCCGGGAAATCATCCAGATCAAAATTGACTTCGGAAATGCCGGATTCCACTGAAACCTGCACCATACGGGCAGAAATCACACCGCCTTTGACAAGAAAAATCCAGCATGCGTGCATAGCCGGGGTTCCGGAACTCAGGGAAACCGTACAGTTTGCATCCGGGTTCTGTTTCCGGATTTCCTTTACTGCCGCGTACATCGCGGGATACAGCACATTGTAATCTGTGGGATTCACAGACAAAGCTGCCTGAAACCGGATTTGGGTTTTGGGAAAATGAATGCCGCAGTATTTCCGGATTTCCTCTCCGGGTTTGAGGTATTTCTCATGATTGTAGAGCAAATACGCGCTGTCAAAATCCCCTGCTGCCAGCACAGTGAGGATTGCACCGGGCTTTTCCGGGAGATCGCAGTCATTATTGCCGATAAAGGAAAGGAGTATGTTCATACAGGCTTTCAGATAATGTCTGTTCCCAAACACTGAGGTTTTTCATAAGGTAATCAGTACGCTGTCAGCCTTGAATTTGTGAGTTGAAAAAACCGGATTTTTCTAAAAAATCCGGTTTTTTTGTATACTTCAACTCATAAAGTCAAAGTTGACAAAGCATTAGTCAGTTATGCAGCGATTCCCACCACAGGCGCTCAAATCCCAGAGACACCACAGCAAAGCGTTTCAGGCGCAAATCTCTGTATTTCTTTTCCAGTTCATCCCCGTAGGATTTTATCTGCTTTTTTGCCGCCTCCATTTCCGATTTCATCTCCGGAATCTCCCGAAGTTCCTGTACGGAAAGAGATTTTGCCTGCTCCCCGGTCAGTCCCGCTTTTTTCAGACTCACATATTTGAATTCAATGAGAACATCAAAAATTTTGAATTTCCGCATGTCCGGACGGATAATCATGGTCAGATCAGCATAGGTTCTGCCTGTCTCCGGCTCCGAATCCATGATGTAGAGAATGTCATTGTAGAGCAGCGTCAGAAAAGCGGTTTTCACAGTCAGTTCATTTGCCCACCGGTAATCCCGGTTGCGGAACACACTGAAATAACGGGTTTCAATGAATTCGCAGAGGGAAGCCATGTCGCCCTCCTCATACACTTTGTTTGCCGCCAGAATCCCTTCATCCCTTACAACCGGTTCAGGCAGCAGCATTTCCCGTATGCGTTCCACGTACAGTCCCTGTATCACCAGATTCGGCACTCTGAAGGCCAGTTTTCCGGTCTCGGTCTGTCCCTCCAAAGTCAGTATGCCGAAATAATAGAGAAAGGAAACCAGAAGGGTATTGTCTTTTGCTGTTTCTGTCAGCATCCTCTTAATTCCGAAGCGATCCTCCAGATCGGATGTGACAACCGGCTGCGATTCCTCCACAATATTCAGCAGCAACTGGGAACCTCCGGAGATTCCGGAGATGAATTGCAGTTTGGCATCATCTGTGGCAAGATTCGCATCCAGCATTTTACGCGGGGCTTTGCAGTTTTCATAAAAGGAATCCATAAAATATATCGCAAGCGTTGGATTATAAATTTTTTCAAGTGCATGGGGAGAAAATACATATCCGTTGTAAAAGGTGCGCATCATCTCCACGGCATTGTCAGATTCCTGTTCCTGCATACCGCATTCTTCAGCCAGTAATTTGACAGTTTCCTGTATCTCCCTGTGCGTGAATCCGCAGAGATCGTTGAAAACAGAGTTTGTGT
>CAZDIU010000204.1:0-10139 GCA_964505535.1 uncultured Desulfobacterales bacterium
CAATGATGCGGCAGACGATTTTCAGACCCTTCTGAATCAGTCTCTTGCAGAAAGCGGTATGGAAGAAATGCTGAAAAAAAAATTCGGGGGACTGCCATCAGAGCATCCCATACCCCTGCGCAAGAAACTTGCAGCCTATCCTCCTCCCCAGGAAATTATGGATCTGCACGGATGCACCGCGGATCAGGCTGAGGAAAAAACTGAAGACTTTATCCGCAGAGCCCGGCACAGGGGAATGCGCACCCTGCTGATCATTGTGGGAAAAGGGCTTCATTCAGAGGGAAGGGCGGTATTGCCGGATGTGGTGGAAAACAGAGTCCTTGTCTTAAAGCAGAAGAACTGGGTGCTGGCCTATGAATGGGAGAAAAAAATTCAGCGCAAAAGCGGTGCGCTGATCGTTTATCTCAATGAGTCAGACTGATTTGAATCAGACTGATTTCCCAGCACATCGGCAACAGCAGACCAGACCGCATCAAAAGAGATCTCTGCCATACAGTAACGATCTCCCATCGGACAGACGGGCCGGGAATGTCCGCAGGGACGGCAGGGAAATCCCGCAGCCATAATCCTGTCATGCCCGCGTCTCGGCCCCCAGATTTCCCATTTTGTGGGACCGAACAGGGCAATGACCGGCGTATTTACAGCAGTGGCAATATGAATGGGCGCGGAATCATTTCCGATCAGACACCGGCTCTTTTCTATCAGTGCAGGCAAATCGGCCAGAGAAATCTGCCCAGCCAGATTCAGGTTTTTTTCTTCCATTTTTTCGGAAAGTTGCGCACATATTTTTACATCTTCCCTGCTGCCGGACAGAAGAACAGGGAAGCCGTAAGTGCGGACAATCTGATCTCCGACACGGGCAAAGCGTTCCAGGGGCCAGCTTTTGTACTGCCTTCGAGCGCCCGGATGAATGACAGCAAAGGATTCATCCGCTTTCAGACCCTGATGGCAAAGAAGGGTTTCCATGCGATCCCTCTGCCCTGAAGTGACCCTGATAAAAGGATGAATGTCAGCAGGGGCCAGTCCGAAGATTTCCGCTGCTTTCAGATGGTGATCCACTGTATGAATGCTTCCGGGAAGCGTGTCAATCTCCTGATTGTATGCCAAAATATTCCGCAGTTCGCTGTCTCCTGCATATCCGATGCGCACCCTCGCACCGGTCAGGCGGGTAAAGAGTGCGGAACGGTCATTGCCGGTCAGATCAATGACCGCATCATATTTCTCTTTTCTCAGCAGGGAGATGAAGGACTTTGCATATCTGATGTTTTTTCCGGATGTCTCATAATCAAAAACCAGAACCCTGTCTGTATGGGGATGGGATTCCAGCACAGCCTCGGTTCCCCGGTTGACAAGCAGATGGGTCTGAACACCGGGAAGCCCGGTTTTCAGCGTCTTCAGCAGAGGGGTTGTGAGTATCACATCCCCGATATAACGCATCCGGATAATCAGAATTTTTCTGATTTCAGACAGATCCATAATTCCGAAACTTTCTCAGGATGTTTATTGACCATGTCAACAAGTTGTCCTGTTTACTTTTTTTCCGGCAGTTTTTCACTCTCTGCCTTTGACAGCTTTAGGAGTTACGCAGTTGAATTTTAACATGCTGATTTTTATGGAAGCGAATGTTGCACTGCACAAAGCCGGTTCTTTAAAAATCAGATACTTGAAAAACCAACTGCGTAACTCCTAAGCTTTTTTAAGGGATTTGAAAATTGCTGATATACCGGTTTCGGGGTTCAGTGTTCATTCTCTGAAACCCGGCCCTCCGGTATTTTAAGAAGGTTATCTTCCCTAAATACAGTCTCACAAATTTTCTTCGTATGTTGCGGGACAATCCCGGAGGCTGTCATGAAAAAACAGGGTAAGCACGGGGCTTACCCCTATATTATGCCGGAAAATATATGATTTGGATATATAAAACCTGTGAAAAGCCGGTCGGTGTCAGCCCGAAAAGACAGTGGTGCTGAATCCTGTTTTCCCGAATGACGGATTGCAGGAACTTTTCATCTGCCTTTTTCAGCCAGCACTTTCAGATCCAGTTCCTTGGCAATTTCCTCAGAAACCCGGCGGACAAAAAGATCAAAATCCGCTCCTTCAATGGGCGCACCCGGAGCAGGGATTTTTTTCAGATCCGCAGGATGCATGAGCACAGGCCGGTTTTGCAGTGCGGGATTGGGTGTTACGCCAAATTCCGGGGGAAAACGGTTTTCAAAATACATTTCCTGAAACCCCGCAAACTTCAGGGCATGGGCTGTGGAATCCACAACCGCTTCCTCATCTTTGTCCACAAGGCCCTGTTTTGCTGCTCTGACAAGACCCGCAAGGGATTCGCCGCCGTGAGTGCAGGCAATGTGGCCGTTGCGGTTGGCGGTCAGTTCCCAGTCCATGATTTCCTGCTCTGCAACCTGCACAAAGAAAACCCGCTGCTCTCCTGCCATTTTGCTGTACCGATCCGCAAGATGAATCACGCGGGGCATGGAAACCGGATTGCCGATCATGGCAGCCTGGGCAGTGCTGGGTTTCACTGTTATCGGAACGAATTTGCGTTTTTTGGGATCAGGTTCCAGATAATATTGGTAAACCGGATTGGCATGTTCAGACTGCACTCCGATAATTTTCGGCAGAGCGGTGATGATGCCGGTTTCAAAAAATTTGAGAAAACCGCTCATCACAGCCGTGATGTTGCCGGCATTGCCGATGGGAACAACCACGACTTTGTTTTCCATTTCATACTCAAAATCCTGGGCAATTTCGTATGAATAAGATTCCTGCCCCAGAATGCGCCATGCGTTTTTGGAATTGAGCAGCGCGACATTGTAATTGTCCGCCAGATGCTCCACCACTTTCATGCAGTCATCAAACACTCCCGGAATTTCAAACACGGACGCGCCGCTGCCCAGAGGCTGTGCCAGTTGCTGGGGCGTGACTTTTTTGTGCGGAAGCAGCACAGCGGATTTGATATGGGGCTTGAGATAAGCCGCATACAGAGCAGCAGCCGCGGACGTGTCTCCGGTGGACGCGCAGATGGCCAGCACATCAGAGACCAGCCCGGTGTTCACCAAAAAGTTGATATAACTCATGGCACTTGCCATGCCCCGATCCTTGAAGGACGCGCTGGGATTCTGACCGTCATTCTTGAACCAGAATTTCACTCCGGCCTTTTCCTGCATGGCCGCGTTGGCTTCCACAACAGGCGTATGGCCTTCGCCCAGATACACAACAGAATCCAGAGGAATGACCGGGCCGATGAATTCATGGTACAGATAAATGCCTTTGAGCGCAGGCATGTGCAGCATTTTCCGATAATCAAAAATCCTGCGCCAGGTTTCTGCCGGGATTTCTTTAAGCCGTTCAGAATTTTCATCATAGAGCAGCAGAACCTGTCCGCAGTCCGGGCAGGTGTAAAGCAGTTTTTCAATGCCGTATTCTGACTGGCATCCCAGACAGCGGTAGATGAGTTTTCCTTTGGGCTGGGGAATCAGAAACGGCTGTATCTCTTTGGGAAAATGTTGGGGTTTCATGTGATTTTCCTTTTTGTCTGTTTTGCTGATTTTCAGTTCACTTCCCTGTTTTAACCACAGAGTCACACAGAGTTTCCGCAGAGTCACACAGAGTTTTAAATTCAGATGTGACGCTTATTAATTGATGTTACGCAACCTTTCAAAAATCAGGCAGTTATTTTTTTCACGGTCATTCCGGCGCAAGCCGGAATCCAGTGATTTCAGTATATTCTGGATACCGGCTTTCGCCGGTATGACAGAAGTGCGTAACATCAGTTATTAAAAAAACAGCCGTTTTCACCCCGCGCAAAACCTCTTTTGTGTTCTCCGGACATCCTTAATGTGTCCTTTGCAGATGAAACCTGACAGGTACGGAAGGGAAGGAACTGACATCATTTGGGACTGATTTTTTCCAGCCCGCCCATATACGGCCGCAGGGCTTTGGGAATCAGCACAGATCCGTCCTCCTGCTGGCAGTTTTCCAGAATTGCGCAGAAAGTGCGTCCCACAGCCAGCCCCGAACCGTTAAGGGTGTGAACCAGTTCGGTTCCCTTTTTCCCTTTGCGTTTGAAGCGGATATTGGCGCGTCTGGCCTGAAAATCCTCAAAATTGCTGCACGAGGAGATTTCCCGGTAGGTGTTCTGGGAAGGCATCCAGACCTCAATGTCATAGGTTTTTGCCGAGGAAAATCCCATATCCCCTGTGCAGAGCGTGATGACCCGGTACGGAAGTTCCAGCCGTTTCAGAACCGTTTCCGCATTCTCCAGCAGTTTTTCCAGTTCCTCATAGGAAGTTTCCGGCAGCGTGAATTTGACCAGTTCCACCTTGTTGAACTGGTGCTGGCGGATCAGTCCTTTGGTGTCCTTTCCGTAGGAACCGGCCTCGGAACGGAAGCAGGGTGTATAGGCCGTGAAATAAACCGGCAGTTCCTCCTCATTGAGAATATCCTCACTGTAGATATTGGTGACCGGAACCTCGGCAGTGGGAATGAGAAAATAATCCCAGTTTTCCAGTTTGAACAGATCAGCCTCAAACTTGGGAAGCTGACCGGTTCCGGTCATGGTTTTGCGGTTGACCATGAACGGAGGCAGCACTTCTTTGTAACCGTGTTCTGTGGTATGGAGATCAAGCATGAAATTGATCAATGCCCTCTCCAGCCGTGCGCCCTGTCCAAAATACAGGGGAAAACGCGCACCCGCGAGTTTGGCAGCCCGGTTCAGATCCAGAATGCCAAGTTTTTCCCCAATGTCACAATGGTCTTTGATTTCAAAGGGAAAAACCCGGGGGGTTCCCAGTTTTCTGACTTCCGGATTATCCTTTTCATCCTTTCCCACAGGAACCGATTCATGGGGAATATTGGGCAGATTAAGGAGAATATTCTGCACCATGTCTTCGGATTCCGCGAGCATCCTGTCAAGTTCCTTTATCCGCGCGGATACCTCCCGCATTTCCCGCACCAGTTCTTCCGCATCCTGCCCTTTTTTCTTCATTTCGGCAATCTGCTCGGAAACCGTGTTCCTCCGGTGACGGAGTCCTTCGATTTCCAGAAGCACTTCCCTTCTCTGATCCTCACATTTCTGAAAATTGTCAAGATTCGCTGTGTCACCCCGCTTTGCCAGGGCCCTGCGAACCTCGGATAAATTTTGTCTTACAAACTTGATTTCCAGCATAACAATTCCTATATTCCAAAAAGTATTTTAAAATAATGGGGGTCAGAAATTCCAAATCTCATTCGGTCTGTGCAGGGGATCACTCTGATCCCAAGACCGATGACAGACCTTTTTTAGCACGGCATCTGTTTTTGGTCAATGATTATTATAAGTTGACTTTAGCGTGCAATCGTTTGCACTGAAAAGAAAAAATATCCGGGAGAATCGAATGGACGAAATCAGAGAAAAAAAACTCAGTATCCGCGGGGAAATTGCACAGATGATGGCAGAAATTCCCGCAGAGGAACTGGCGAAAAAAATGAAGATCATTGAAGAACGCCTTTTCGACTTTGCCAATTTTGTGGAATCCAGAATTCCCCTGCTTTACATGAGTCAGGGGTGTGAAGTGGCCAGCGAATCCATTATCCGGAGGTCTTACAAATCACATAAAATTGTTGTGCTTCCTGTTTTTGAAAAAGACAAACGGAATATGAAACTGCTGAAGGTGGATGATTTTGACAATGATCTGAAACCGGGCGGCCCCAGGGGGGTGCCGGAGCCGAATCCGGAAAAATGCAAAAAAATTCCTCTCGACAAGGTGG
This sequence comes from uncultured Desulfobacterales bacterium, assembly GCA_964505535.1. GTDB lineage: Bacteria > Desulfobacterota > Desulfobacteria > Desulfobacterales > Desulfococcaceae > JAABRU01. Next base: position 5,752 of record CAZDIU010000204.1, read on the forward strand.
ATATTGCAATTATTCCGGGGATTGCCTTTGATGAAAAAGGAGGAAGAATTGGTTCGGGCATGGGATATTATGATCGGCTGATTCCAAGGCTGTCGGCAACCACCCGAAAGGTGGCCCTGTGTCTGGAAAAGCAGATTCTTCCGCAGATTCCCATGGAATCCCATGACAGGCATGTGGATATCATCATTACAGATGAACGGATTATCTACAAAATCTGATTCTCATGCGGTTTCCTGAAAAAATTTTCTTGACAGGCCCGGCATGAAGCGATAATGAAACAGAATGATAAGGAATGTCCATATGAAAAAAGAAATGCGCACAGTTTGCAGATACTGGTGGTGGTGTCTGAATGAAGGGGGGGGCCAAAGGATTCCCTGACACAGACATCCGAACACCGAATGATCATATATGTCAGGAACTGCGGGCCGCCCGGTCCGCAGTTCTTTTTTTCAGCCAAAAAGGGTTGCGGGGATTTTTCCGCGTAACCCTTTTTTTATTGCATAATGTTATTTCATGTGCGACTTTGGGCTTTGGAGAAAAGATTTTCATCCTGAAACCATCGGGGTTTCGGAGAAACATTTTCTTACAGTCTGTTTTAACCGCAAAGGGCGGGATGGCACAGAAAAAATTCTGTGATCTCTGGAAAAGCATTTGTTTTCTCTGGGGGTTAAAAAAGTTGCATATGGGCTTGCTTTTATCTGCATACGCAGAGAACTGTCTTTGCAGGAGGGATCAGACATGCTGGTAGTTATGGAAAAAAGCGCAACAGAGGAACAAATCGCTTCCGTCATTAAAGCAATTGAAAGCAGAGGATATGCAGCCCGTCCCATTCCGGGCGGGGATCGCACGGCCATTGGCGTACTGCGCAACCGGGGAGCGGTTGATGCCTCTGTTTTTCTGGGACTTGCCGGTGTCAAGGATGTGGTTCCTGTAACCAAACCTTACAAGCTGGTCAGCCGGGAATTCAAAAAACAGGATACCGTGGTTCGGGTGGGGGATGTTTCCATTGGAAACGGTCATATGGTTTTTATGGCAGGGCCATGTGCAGTGGAAAGTGAACTGCAGGCCCTGACCATTGCCGAACATGTCAAGAAGGCAGGTGCACATATCTTCCGGGGCGGTGCGTTCAAACCCCGGACGTCTCCCTATTCCTTCCAGGGACTGGGCCAGGAGGGATTGCGGATTCTGGCAAAAGTGCGCTCGGAAACCGGCCTGCCGGTCATTACCGAGGTCATGGACATGGAAACATTTGATGTTGTGGAAGAATATGCAGACATTATCCAGATCGGCACACGGAATATGCAGAACTTCAGCCTGCTGCGCCGCGCGGGAAAAGCCAGAAAACCTGTGTGCCTGAAACGGGGCATGGCCGCGACCATTGAGGAATGGCTGATGGCAGCGGAATATATTATGGAAGGGGGAAACTGTGATGTCATTCTCTGTGAACGGGGGGTGCGCACCTTTGTGAACCACAGCCGCAATACACTGGATATATCAGCAGTTCCGGTGGTGCGCAAGGAAAGCCATCTGCCCATTGTCATGGATCCAAGCCATGCTGCCGGACGCCGGGATCAGGTGATTCCCCTGAGCCGGGCAGCGGTGGCTGTGGGTGCGCACGGTCTGATGGTGGAAGTCCATCACGAACCGGACAAAGCCCTGAGTGACGGTGCGCAGTCCCTGTATCCGGAACAGTTTGAAGTCTTATGCCGTCAGGCACAGGCCATATTCGGGGTGTTCAATGACGGAGAAACCGTATGAGGAGATTTCCTGAGATTATGCCAAACGCACATTCATTTTAAGGAACAGGGACAGGCGCAATGAATCAAATCATGGAATGTGTCCCCAATTTCAGCGAAGGCCGGGATCAGGAAAAGATGGAGAAAATCCTTGCGGTTTTCCGGGGCAGAACCGGTGTCCGGCTGCTGGACTGTCAGCATGACGAAAATCACAACCGCATGGTGGTGACGGTCGCGGGAGCGCCGGAATTCCTTGGCCCGGCTGTGGTGACAGCCATTGGAAAAGCTGTGGAACTGATTGACATGACAAAACATCAGGGACAGCATCCCAGGATGGGGGCAGCAGATGTTGTTCCTTTTGTTCCCATCCGGGATACAGATATGGCCCAGGCAGTGGAACTGTCACGGCAGGTGGCAAAAGAGGCAGCGGAAAAATATGATCTCCCGGTCTTTTTGTACGAAGCCTCGGCCACAGTTCCGGAACGCAGGAATCTGGCAAATATCCGCAGGGGACAGTTTGAAGGCATGGCCGAAAAACTCCGGGACCCGGCATGGAAACCGGATTTCGGCCCGGCCCGGATTCATCCCACTGCCGGAGCTGCAGCCATTGGTGCGCGAATGCCGCTGGTGGCCTTTAACGTAAACCTGGACACAGATCGGATGGACATTGCTGAGGCCATTGCCCAAAAAGTGCGTCATGTCAGCGGTGGCCTGCGTTATTGCAGAGCAATCGGCCTTGCATTAAAGGATCGGGGCATGGTGCAGGTATCCATGAATATGACAGATTATCAGAAAACAGCACTGTATCAGGCAGTTGAACTGATCCGCATAGAGGCCCGCCGCTACGGTGTCCGCATTGGGGGAAGCGAAATTGTCGGTCTGGCGCCGATGGCCGCTCTCATTGACACTGCCGCATATTACCTGGGACTGGAAAATTTTTCCCTGAATCAGGTGCTGGAGGCCCGGCTGCTGGAATAAACAGCAAAAATCGCATGAAGACCGGCAAAAAACACAAAAGGGATTATGGAAGAATCCATAATCCCCTGATTTTCTTGGTGGAGCTGAGGGGGCTCGAACCCCTGGCCTCTTGACTGCCAGTTATAATTTTTGGATATTGATTTAATAATATCAATATGTTAAATGTGTTTATGCCGGTGCATGATTCCGCTTTTGGCATGTGAAACCGGCACAATACCGGCATAAAATACCGCCAAATTCCCCTGCCCTGTTTTTTTTAGGTGCAGGGGTTTTTTGTCTTCGCTGTGCGTGCAGGGTTCAGACCGGGGTGTCAGTCTTTCTTTATCCCCAACTGCTGCCGTATCAGACTGCAGAGGGTTTCTTTGATTTCCGGATGCCTGGGAACAGGGGCCTGCTTTCCGGTGATCGGATTTGCATAAATATCATGCCCTTTCCCGTGACGTTTGAGATAACACCCTGCCCTGACCAGTTCCCTGACAAAGTTTCCTCTTTTCATGCCAGTTCAACCAGCAGTTCTTTTGTCCGGGAAACCGGATGACTGATCCGGGGTGTCTCTTCCATGACCAGCCTGTAGGCATCTTCAATGTTTTCCTCCAGTTCCGCCAGTGTCTCTCCCTGGCTGAAAACTCCTGGAACCTCTTTCAGTCTGCCCACATACCAGCCGTCATCCTGCCAGTATTCAAGCGTAAATGCACGTTTCATATGCTGTTTCCTTCTCTTTTTTCCCTGTCCTGACTCTGTTCCTCTTCCGGATCCGGAACTATGGTCATGAGGTCATTCGGGGTGCAGTTGAAATAGCGGCAGAGCTTGGCAAGATTTTCGGTAGTGGTGTTATAGTCTCCGTCACTGTTGGCAATTCTGGAAACCGTACCGATGCTGACACCGATTTCTTTAGCTATATCCTGTAGATGAATCACTCTGTTTTCTTCATACGATTTTTTGAGAATCATTTCTTTCAATCTGAACTTCACCATTTCACCTACCTTTTCCCCCAAGTCATAAATTATAGAAAATGAATCATTTATGGTTGAGAATATAACATCATCCATGCCGTTTGTAAAAAAAAACTTGACAAACATATAATATGTGTAAGATAACATATCATAAATGATTTATAATAGATAATATATGTAACTCACAAAGCGGAGCTATATCTACAGGGATTTTTTTAAGAAGGATTTCAGTCATCAGTTACCAGTTATCAAAGGCCGGGGGAACCTGTGACAGATTTTCACGGGTTTGATACCCTGTCCTTTAAACGCATGAGAACTGCAGGGATTTTTTTTAAGAAAGGATTTCAGGATTTCAGAAAAAACAATTCTTTCTTACATAAATCCTTGTAGTTATGTCATAAATGCCTGCGCAGGCAAAAACCTTATAAGGAGAATGAGAAAATGGAAGAAATCACAGCGTATAAAACAGAGGATGGGAGGCTGTTTGAAGATTTGCGCACGGCTGAACAGCATGAGGCGGGGCTTGATCGGTATGCTGTTTTCAGAGTGGGATCAAACGGTGCAAATCAGCACATGTGCCACCGTATGATTGTATGGGCAGGTTATGCGGCCTCTGCCGAAGACGCCGAGCAGTACGCCATTGAAAGCGGTGTGTCTGTTTTCCACAATCAGTATATTGAGGGGATTGAGGCGTCAAAGCTGAGAGGAGAGGATTTGGCGG
>CAZDIU010000205.1:0-10111 GCA_964505535.1 uncultured Desulfobacterales bacterium
GTTTTGAAGAGGTATAATATTTTTGACCCATCTATGGTGTCACCAACAATATATAATAATATTTTATATTCTGTAGAGTCTGTCTCAGGTATTTCTCCCACTAAATATGAAATAGCAGGGCATCTGCCTCCCCCTAATAATATTTCTTTTCGTATAGAAATCTGTTTTTTATTCCCGATTTCTAATAGCAGCTTTTCCACAAATGTGAGTTCTGTCTGCCCTTCCACAAAAATAGCTAATTTTTTCACTTCAAATCACCTTGTTTCATTCTGTTTGTAATATTCTCCTGTGAAAAAATCAAAATTATTTAGCCCAATATCCTTAAATGACTCAAACAATATTGGATCAGATCGTCGAGAATAAAAATTAATATTATTATTATCATGTGCCTTATCAACTACAATCCAATAATCAAGTGATACGTTATTCATCACAAATCTGTCATTTGTGGTCATAATCAGTTGCATCTTATCTGTCAATTTTTCGGCTTTAGATATGAGTAGTTTAATCAGCTTGGTAGCTCTATCGAAGTCAATCCCCTCACCAATGTCATCAATTAAAATAGTTGAATTTGGTGCTAAATTATACTCTAAATAGGTTAACTGAATTAATAATGATAAAACTCTAAACATTCCTTGGGATATGTTTGGTTGAAATATTTTGTCTGAGCTTCCATTCTCAATTATATATAGCATATCTGGAATAGGTAAATCTTTAAGTTTATTATCCGATTTTGATAATTCAAAAGGTATTGTGTTAATATCTTCCACATAATATCCGATGCTATTAAAGTCACTTATTACTCTGTTTTTAAATTCATTCCCAAATTTTTTTATACCCAATATAAATTTCGGTACAACACTTTCCTCGTCTTTATTTATCTCTGACAAATCATCCATTTCCAACTTATCAGATTTCAGTTCCAATTTTGCCAATGTGTTTTTACCAAGCAGTCCACCAAAATTGTATAAAAATACAGAATTAGCCCAAAGAAGAAGTTTTTCTAAAAAGGGATGCTGTTTTTTGTCTCTTTTCGATGTTAAGACTATTTTATCTTTTTCGACTTCAAAAGCAATCATTTGATCGGGTTCAGTGTATCTGATAGATCCTTTACCTTCTGAATCACGTAATAAATATAGTTTATTATTGATTTTAAATTCTTCTTTTAATATTCGTTTATTCTCATATGAAAATTCATAAAATATTTCTTCACTTGTATCTTGAAGTTTAATCAACCAATTAACTGTGATATTATCTTTTATCTTAGCTTTATCACTTGAAAGTAAAAGAACCAAATTGTTGATGCATTGTAACAAGCGGGTTTTGCCTGAAGCGTTTTTCCCCGCAATAAGATTAATAGCATCAAAACTACAATTCTCAATAAACCATCCGTCACCTTCACTTGGTTTATGAGAAAAACTAATAGATTTTAAATACATAATTTTATTCCTTATCAAATTTAAGTTAATAAAATAAGAACCTAACGCTAAGCTAACCGGCGCAAAAGGGTAGAGGGAGCGAAGCGACCGGAACCCTTTTGCGTCCGAGTTCAGCGTCGGGTTAAGTGCCAGTATCAACTACTTCCAAATTATCTTTAATTGGTTTTTTATTTATTTTTTCAAATTCATCAACAAACCAATCATGGGGCATAGGAGTAGAAATCGACAAGTTATATTTTTTATCAAATGCTTCGAAAGATCTATCAACATATTTTGCTGATCTGTAAACGTAATCCGGGTCACTGGGAACATCCAAAATATCAGCCACTCGGTGATACTTATGTAAAGGATTTTTGCATTGCACCATATTATATCGGCTGATATGTTGCCACATATTATGAGCAACACCACTAAAAGGTGTGTATGCAAATTTGTATAAACCTTCACAATCAGCCTCAGATGCCATTTTGCGTGTGTCTAAACCTGCCCAATTACCTACATTGACCTCTGTTAAAAAATCAGCTCGCTGTGAGTTGAGCCATGATTCTCTAACTTCAATCATAAGGTTCATTCGTTCATCTTCCTCAGCCACTTCACTTTTCAGATGTTCTATGTAGAGTTTTTCTTGCCCCAAGCCATAAAGAATATATTTTTTAGCTCTTTCTGTTGGCTTCAGCAAAATCCAGGATAGTGTAATATGGACATCAGTCATCGCCCTCAAAATCAGTGGAGCAACATGCCCGTTCCAAATTTGTGGAGCAGAAGCGAGATTCATTGAAAGAGTGACCTGTCTGGACAGTAATCCTCCAATAACTTCATAAGTTTCTGAATCATAGATTTCAATTTCCCATTTTTTCCAACGTTCTCGGAAGCCTTCGACGATCAATGAGCAGTATTTGTCCATAAATATCAAGAGGGATTCTATATTATTTTCTTTACTCATTTTCGTTCCACGGGAATTGACATCTGTCTATTTTGTAACCTTGATTCCAAAAGGACCGAGACCAAAAATCGGATTTTCTTTCTTCAATAGGCATATATTCAGACATTACGAAAGCCCTCACTGAAGCAGCAACTTTTCTGCCTTCATCTGAATCAAAATCAGTAATGATTTTTTCCAGGTTTGGGGGCTTTACATCATTGGTGAAATACAAACCGCCCGTAATTCTTCGGACATACATGACAGTTGCCTGCATAACCATTCCAGGCTGTTTGTACTTATTGATACAATCCGATATGCATTCCTTTATAATTTTTGACATGGTTTCCTTGCTGCTATGTTCAGCAGGCGGACCGATGAATGCCATTGGGAATCCTTCATATAAGCAGGTTAGAGGCGCTAATGATTTCTGAAGTATTGATAATAAATTTTCCTTTTCCATTTCATCGACTATTATCTTTTTTTGATCCGTACCCAATTCGGTATAAGAACTTGCAAGAGAAAAGTTCATATATTTTTCATTATTTGTTATCTCAACAGCCTTTTTGGCTATAAATTCAACAATTCTGATACCAGCATGATAGCCTTCTCTCCTGTTTAACAAACCAATCCAAATGATTTCTGGAAGAATCTGATTCACATAACTGACTTCTGTCATACCCAATTGACACATTGGGGGAATAAATTTGGAACCAATCTTTTTATGATCCTCCAATATTTTACTTTTTTTCTTTTCCATAACTCAATCATTCAATGAAAAGGCACTTAACCAGTGATTATACAGATCAGGATAACATTCCATACCGCATATTATCCTGATCTCCAAAAATCCGATTTTAAATTTTTACCATATCATAAAACAGAAGTCAACAGCATCTGTTTATTCCGGTTCAGGAAAACATGATTTTTTTAATTGGATTTAATATTTTGAAATATAACATTTTTTTGTCTTCATCATCAGGCAAAAATTATTCTTGATTTTTCTCCCACGCTGTGGCATAATTTATGCAAAAAATTATATAAAATGACAAATTGTAATATTACAGAGATCAGGATAATATGATGCCTGCCGTTTCTGAAAAAATTCAGTCCGGTTTTGAAAAGATTCTGACAAAAAAATCCGTACCGCTTCTGTATCAGTCGCAGGCTGTTTCCTGAAAAAAAAAGTGCCAAACATTTGGCTCGGCAAGATCAATGGCCGGAGCGTCAATGCCATTACGTTAGGGGGCGGACACTTCTCCTCTTTTTTAAAGGGGGATTGAGGGGGAAAGACAGAATTCAACGTCGTGGCGTAAGGTGAAAAAATAACACTGGCAACCGCAGAAGAAGGAGGAAATCCGTGCAGGTATCAAAAGAGAAAAAAACTGAAATGCTTTGGTCCATGCTTCTCTCACGCCGGTTTGAGGAATCACTCATACAACTGTGCAAAATAAAGGGAAAAATTCCCGGAATGATGATTCTCTGCACAGGTCAGGAGGCTGTGGGTTCAGGGGTCTGCGCCGCGCTTGCCCCTGAGGATGTCATTGTATCCAACCACCGGAGTCACAACCATCTTCTGGCAAAAGGTGCTGATCCCAAAACACTGATGGCAGAAATTTACTGCAAGAAAACCGGATGCAACAAAGGCAAAAGCGGCACGCTTCACCTTGCCGTGCCTGAAGTCAATGCCCTTTGCACCACAACTGTGGTCGGAGGCGGGCCGCCCATTGCAACCGGCATTGCCTTTGCCCAGCACTACCGGAAGGAAAAAAATGTGACGGTCTGTTTTCTGGGAGACGGTTCCGCGAATGAGGGTTCTTTCCATGAGGCACTGAATCTTGCCGCGCTCTGGAGTCTTCCTGTGATATTTGTCTGTGAAAACAATGTCTATGCCGGAGCCCAGCGCTATGAGGAGCATACCCGGATCAAAAACATTGCGGACAGGGCAGATGCCTATGGCATGAAAGGGGAGATTGCTGACGGCAATGATGTTCTTGCCATTTACGATGCCATGGTTCGGGCAAAAGAACTTGCGGCAGCCGGAGGAGGCCCGACCCTGATTGAATGCAAAACCTACCGCTGGCGCGGACATGGGGAAACAGACATTCAGCATTATCAGCCCAAAGAAGAAATTGCACAATGGCAGAAAAAATGCCCCATTCACCGGCTTTGCGATCAGATGCTCTCACAGGGACTGATTAACTCTGAACAGGTGCAGGAAATGGAAGCAAAAATCAGAACCATTGTGGAAGAGGCCATCAATTTTGCCGAAAACAGCCCCTATCCTGAACCGGAAGAGGCACTTGAAGATGTTTGGGTTCAATAAAAGGAGGACAATGCCATGCAGAAACTGGGAATGGGACAGGCTGTGAATCAGGCTCTCAGGGAAGAAATGAAACGGGATGCCAGAATTTTCATCGCGGGAGAAGGAGTGGGCGTGGGAATAATGGACAGCCCCATGCTTCCCACACACGGTCTGCTCAAAGATTTCGGCCCTGAACGCGTGAAAGACACGCCGGTTTCAGAAGCCGCAATTGCAGGACTTGCGGTTGGCGCCTCAGCAATGGGACTCAGACCCGTGATTGAAATCATGTTCAATCCCTTCTTCACACTGGCTTCGGATATGATTGTCAACCACGCGGCCAAACTCAGATATTTATCCGGAGGAAAAACCTCTTTTCCCCTGGTGGTGCGGATGAAAAGCGGCGCGGGATTCGGGGCAGGATGTCAGCATTCGCACAATCTGGAGGCATGGGCAGCACACTGTCCCGGCCTGAAAGTGGTCATGCCCGCAACTCCGGCAGATGCAAAGGGATTGCTCAAGTCTGCGATCCGGGACGAAAATCCTGTGATTTTCATTGAAGATATGATTCTCTACCATATTCCCGGAGAGGTTCCCGAAGAGGAATATCTGACACCCATGGGAAAAGCTGAAATCAAGCGTCCGGGAAGGGATGTCACTGTGGTGACATGGTCAAAGATGCTGGGAGTTGCATTCAAAGCGGCAGAGCAGCTTGCATTGGAAGGCATTGAGGCTGAAATCGTGGATTTGCGGACTCTGGTTCCCCTTGACAAAAAAACCGTGCTTGATTCGGTACGCAAAACAGGCCGCCTTGCGGTGCTGCATGAGGCAAGCAGAACTGGCGGATTTGCCGGAGAAATCGCGGCTGTGGTCATGGAAGAGGCGTTCTCATCTCTGAAAGCACCTCTGATAAGGGTTACAGGGCCTGACATTCCGGTTCCTGCCAGTCCGCCTTTGGAGCGTTTCTATATTCCCAATGAGGAAAAACTGATAACAGCAATAAAAAAAATTGTCTGACAGTTTGACACAGATTTGACAACTTTCAAAAAGTTGTCAAATCTTCAATTGCATTTTCAGAACAGAATAAATCTGATTTTTTTTCAATTCCTGCTTTTCGTGTTTTTTGTGTTTTTCGCGGCTGAAGAAAAAAACGGTATTTCCTTTGAGGGTGATTTGCCGCAGACCAATGGATTGAAACTGTGTTTCTTTAACCACGAAACACACGAACTGCACGAAAAAACAGGATTTGATTCCCCTGTTTTGAAAGCGGATTGGGAACGAAAAAACTCTGTGCAACTCGGCGGAAACTCTGTGCAACTCGGCGGTTAAGTTCCACAGTTTTTCAGTGGATTTAATCAGACAGTTAACAATTTGATTCATTATGAAAATGGAGGAACAGAACATGACAATGCAAAAAAAACTTCTGGTGCTGGTTGACGGTTCCCAGAGATCCATACAGACCGCTGAATATCTGAAAAATTTTATGCCTGCGGATGAAAATATGCAGATTGTGCTGTTTCATGTTTTCAGCGGACTGCCGGAGGAATATCGGGAACTGGAAAAAGATGATGACTGCACTGTCGCGGCTGAGCAGTTGAAAGACAGGGAAAACGACCAGAAAACCAGGCTTTGGGCGCATATGGAAAAAGTGAAAGAAATTCTGGTGTCAGGCGGATTTTCAGATCAGTGTGTTGAAATCAGATTTCATCTGCTGGAAAAAGGGGTTGCCCGTGACATCATTGAGGAAGCCAAAAAAGGTTACACTGCGGTTGTCATGAGAAGGCGGGGAATGGGTGCGCTCAAAAGCATCATTCTGGGCAGTGTTGCTGTCAAGTTACTGCAGTCTCTGACTTTTATCCCCATTCTCATTGTGGGGCAGGCTCCTCCGGTAAAAAAGCTTCTGCTGGCTGCGGATGCCTCGCCCTTTTCCGTCAAAGCCGCTGAATTTGTCGCGTCAGTGCTGGGAGGACATGCATATGAAGTCTGTATTTTTCATGCCATTATCGGCCTGAGTTCTGTAAAATTTGATCTGGAAAAAACAGACAGGCAGGAGATTCCGGAAAGTGAAATGCCGGACAACTGCATTGAAGCCTTTAAAATAAAAGTGGCCGGAATGTTTCAGGAAATAAAAAGCATTCTGACGGCATCCGGATTTGACCCTGAAAAAATTTCTGAAAAAATAACCACAGGTATATACAGCCGTTCCGAGGCCATCATCCAAAAAGCACAGGAAGAAGGCTGCGGCACAGTTGTTGTGGGCAGAAGAGGACTTTCAAAGGTGGAGGCATTTTTCATGGGCAGGGTGGGCCATGAGGTTGTTTATGCAGGAAAAGAATTTACGGTCTGGGTTGTGTGATGGCTGTCCGGATGGGGTTCAGGTTTCGGATGTCAGGAGAACAGCCTGAACACTGAAACCCGAACACCGGAGAGTTTTAATGCGCCTCTGCCCAGTTCTGTCCCGAATCCATATTCACTTTCAGGGGAACCCGTAATTCCGGCCAGACATTTTCCATGATGTCTTTCACCAAATCCTTTAAGACTTCCATTTCTTCGGGCGGAACTTCAAACACCAGCTCATCATGCACGGTCAGCAGCATGGCAGATTGCAGTTTCCGCTGTTTCAGTTCTGCATGGACACGAATCATCGCGAGTTTGATCAGATCAGCCGCTGTTCCCTGAATGGGCGTGTTCACTGCCGTGCGTTCAGCAAAGGCGCGCAGATTCTGATTGGAACTGCCAATTTCCGGTATCAGGCGGATGCGTCCCAGCAGCGTGGAGGTTTTTCCGCTTTTCCGGGCGTTTTCTATGGTACTGTCAATATAGTTTTTCACGCCTTTGTACCGGGAAAAATAATGATCAATATAGGTCTGGGCCATTGTGCGGGTAATGCCCAGTTCTTTGGACAGACTGAACGCGCCCATGCCGTAAATAATGCCGAAATTGATGGTTTTTGCCTGCCTCCGCAGTTCCGGAGTGACCATTTCCGGGGAAATCTGAAAAACCTCTGCCGCAGTGCGGGTGTGAATATCCTCTTCTTCTGCAAACGCCTTGATGAAAATCTCATCACCGGAATAATGCGCGAGCAGCCGAAGTTCAATCTGGGAATAATCCGCAGCCAGCAGCATCCAGCCTTGCTGCGGAATGAATGCCCGGCGGATTTCCATGCCCTCCTCTGTGCGGATGGGAATGTTCTGCAGATTGGGATCTGAACTGCTCAGGCGTCCTGTGGCTGTAACCGTCTGATTGTAGGAGGTGTGAATCCTTCCGGTTTCCGGATGAATCAGTTCCAGCAGAGCGTCCGCGTAAGTGGATTTCAGTTTGGCAAGAGTCCGGTGACGCAGAATCAGGGCAGGCAGTTCATGGTTTTCTGCCAGGGATGTCAGCACTTCCACATCTGTGGAATACCCGGTTTTCTTTTTGGTTTTTTTCTGCACCGGCAGTTGCAGTTTTTCAAACAGAATCTCTCCCAACTGCTGCGGAGAATGAATATTGAATTCCTCCCCGGCAATAGTGTAAATCTGTGTTTCCAGCAGCCCAAGCTGATGCTCAAAGGATTTTGACAGATTGCGGAGTCGTTCTTTGTCCACGCAGATGCCCCGCATTTCCATGTCTTTGAGCACGGGAATCAGGGGAACCTCCACTTTTTCCATGAGTTCCGTAAGACCGGTTTCCGCAAGCATGGGTTCCAAAACCTGCCATGCCATCAGGGTAATATCCGCATCCTCACACGCATACGGCATGGCATTTTCCACCATCACCTGATTGAAACCCACCATGCTTTTGCCTTTGCCTGCCACATCTGCGAATGTGATATTTTTATGCCCCAGAAAATCCAGTGCAATGCGATCCAGATTATGGCCCCGCTTGGAAGGATCAAGAAGATAGGAAGCCACCATAGTATCCGCGACCACGCCCTGCAAATCCATGCCGTGCCGGTTCAGCACAATCCAGTCATATTTGATATTCTGCCCGATTTTTCTGATTTGCGGATTTTCCAGCACAGGACCCAGTGCATTGAAAATATCTGCAAGCGGAAGCTGCTTTGGAGCGCCGATGTAATCATGTCCGCAGGGAATGTAAAAAGCCTCGTTTGCCTTCAGGGAAAAAGAAAGCCCCACCAGTCCGGCTTTCATGGGATCAACCGATGTGGTTTCCGTGTCCAGAGCAAAGACTTGTGCTGTTTCCAACTGTTTCACAAGTTCCGACAGAGCGGATGTTTCCAGTATGGCAGTGTATTTTTTCTCCTGTTCCCGTGTTTCGTTTTTTTCTGTAAAAATATCCTGAAACTCCCGAAATTCCAGTTCTTTGAACAGGCCGGAGAGAATCAGTGCATCCGGTTCCTGCGCTTTGAAGGTTTCCGGATCAAAAACAACCGGTGCATCTGTGCAGATTGTCACCAGCTTTTGGCTCAGCAAAGCCTGATCTTTGTATTGGATCAGATTTTCCTTCTGCTTTTTCTTTGTGATGCTCTCCATCTGCGCATAGAGATTTTCCACACTGCCAAAGGTCTGAATCAGGGAAAGCGCTGTTTTTTCTCCAATGCCCGGAACCCCCGGCACATTGTCAGATGTATCTCCCCACAAAGCCATGACATCAATCATCTGTGCGGGTGCAATGCCCATTTCCTTTCGCATACTTTCCAGACTGATGGTCTTTTCTTTCATGGGGTCCCAGAGGGAAATATTTTCCGTGAGCAGTTGCAGAAAATCCTTGTCTCCGGTGACCATGACAACAGAAAACCCGGCTGCCTCTGCCTGACGCGCAAGTGTTCCAATCAAATCATCTGCCTCAAATCCGTCTGCTTCGAGCATGGGAATGCGGTATCCTTCCACAATCTGTTTGATGTAAGGCAGTTGCATGACCAGATCCTCAGGCATGGGCGGCCGGTTTGCCTTGTATTCCGGATAGATTTCATGCCGGAATGTGGGGCCTTTTTTGTCAAACAGCACAGCCAGCCAGCCCGGTTTTTTCTCCTGCATGAGTTTGGCCAGCATTTTGGCAAAACCGAACGCGGCATTGGTGGGAAACCCTTTGGAATTGGTCAGACCGGCACGGATGGCATGATACGCCCGATAAACATACGCGCTGCCGTCAATAAGATAGAGTGTTTTGTTTTCTGTCATGGGAACCGGTTCCTTTTCGCTTTGGTTTATACCAAATCGTCATTGAATTTATGCAACACTGCCCCCAGCATCTGGGGCGAAGGAATCCCCAACTGAAAGTTTGGGACACTTAACTAACTGGAAAATCCTGCCAAAATTCCGTTTCACTTCATTTTGGCACTCCGGAATTGGATAAGCATATTTTCAATGGAGAATTGGTATTACATCCCCCACAAAATGATTTTTTCCCCGTCAGATATGATTTCTTCCCGGCTGATGCGTTCTTCCCATGAGATGCCGGAACGGGTTTCAAAAATGATGAGATGTCCTGTGCTTACCCCCATCTGAT
>CAZDIU010000206.1:0-10080 GCA_964505535.1 uncultured Desulfobacterales bacterium
GGCCTGGGTGAAACGGAAGATGTTGTCAATGAAGATGAGAACATCCTGGCCTTCCACGTCACGGTAATACTCGGCTGCGGTCAGAGCGGAAAGTGCAACACGGGCACGGGCTCCGGGCGGTTCCGTCATCTGTCCGTAAATCAGGGCAGCTTTGGGCAGAACTCCGGAATCCTTCATTTCATGGTACAGGTCATTTCCCTCACGGGTACGCTCACCCACACCCGCGAACACGGAAATACCGCCGTGCTGCATGGCAATATTGTGAACCATTTCCATCATGATAACGGTCTTGCCAACGCCGGCTCCGCCGAACATCCCCATTTTGCCGCCGCGGGGGAAGGGAACCAGCAGGTCGATCACTTTTACTCCGGTTTCCAGAACGCGCACTGTGGTGTCCTGTTCGGTAAAGGCCGGGGCAGGGCGGTGAATCGGCATCATTTTTTCCTGGCTGACCGGACCCAGACCGTCCACGGGACGGCCCACAACATTGAGCACCCGTCCCAGACCGGCTGCCCCCACAGGCATCATAATCGGTTTGCCTGTATCCTTGACCTGCATACCGCGGACCAGACCGTCGGTTACGTCCATGGCGATGGTGCGGACAACATTGTCGCCCAGATGCTGTGCGACTTCCACAACCAGATTGTCTTCCTCATCATTGATGGCGGGGTTGGTAATCAGAAGCGCAGTGAGTATTGTAGGAAGTTTGCCCTGCTCAAACTCCACGTCAACGACAGGTCCTATGACCTGCGTAATTCTGCCAATATTTACTCCCATTTATAAACCTCCCTAAACTGTTTTTGCAATACTGTCCTTATCTTAGCCCTTGAGAGCTTCCGCACCGCCGACAATATCCATGAGTTCCGCTGTAATGGCCGACTGACGCGCCTTGTTGTATGCCAGAGTGAGACTGCCGATCATGTCATTGCAGGCTTTGGTCGCATTGTCCATGGCTGCCATGCGTGCAGCATGTTCACTGGTGGATGTCTCCAGCAGCGCACTGTACAACTGCACATATATGTTTCTCGGAAGCATCTCGCCCAGCAGTTCAGCGGGCGCGGGCTCGCAGATATGTTCCGCCTGCCAGGGTTTGTCTTCCGCTTCTTTTTCCTCTCCGGCAGATTCAATGGGAGGAATCGGCAGAAGCTGCTTCAGAACCGGAATCTGGCGGGCAGCGCTCCGAAATTCGGCATACACGATATACACCTCATCATATGCCTCATCCATGAAAGACTCCACCAGTTTCCTTCCGGCCTTTGAAGCCACATTGAAATCAAATTTTCCGCCCACAACACCGAGATGGGCTTCATCAATGGCAATGCCGCTTTTGCGGGCCCAGTCCCGTCCTTTCTTACCAAAAGCCGTGACAGAAATTTCAGTGTTCGCTCCGGATTTTTCCGTGATGAAATTTTTGGCCATGGTAATCAGGTTCATGTTGAAACCGCCGCACAACCCTCTGTCAGAGGTGCAGAGAACAACATTGACTTTCCTGACTTCCGCACGCGGCACCAGAAGGGGGTTTGTCTCTTCGCCGGCTTTTTCTGCAAGACTTCCCAGAACCTCGGCAAATTTCCCGGCATAGGGACGGAAAGCCTCCATATCAGACTGTGCGCCGCGCAGTTTGGAAGCGGCCACCATGTTCATGGCCTTGGTGATCTGTTTGGTCTTTTTGACCGCCGAGATCTTCATTTTTACATCCTTTAATGTAGCCATACGCGCAGTCCCTCTTTATTTGACGGTATCCTTGAACTCCTCACCATATTCGGTCAGTGCTTTTGTCAGCTGCTTATCCAGATCGTCGGTAATGACTTTCTGTTCGGCCAGTCCGCTCAGAATCTGGGGATATCTCCCTTCCAGGAAGGCAAAAAGGCCGGCCTCATATTTTCCGACCATGTTCAGGGGCAGTTTGTCCAGAAATCCTTTGGTTCCCGCATACAGAATGGAAACCTGTTTTTCCATGGGCAGAGGCTGATACTGGGGCTGTTTGAGAATTTCCACCAGCCGGGCACCGCGGGTGAGCTGCCGCTGTGTTCCCGCGTCCAAATCACTTCCGAACGCTGCAAAGGCTTCCAGTTCACGGTACTGGGCCATATCCAGACGCAGTGTGCCTGCCACCTGTTTCATGGCCTTGACCTGGGCTGCGCCGCCGACGCGGGATACGGAAAGACCGACGTTGATGGCCGGACGCACACCTGCGAAGAACAGGTTGGGTTCCAGATAAATCTGGCCGTCAGTAATGGAAATAACGTTGGTCGGAATATACGCGGAAACGTCACCGGCCTGGGTTTCAATGATGGGAAGAGCTGTCAGGGAGCCGGCGCCGAGTTCGTCATTGAGTTTTGCAGAGCGTTCCAGCAGACGGGAATGATTGTAGAAAATATCGCCGGGAAAGGCCTCACGTCCCGGAGGCCGTCTCAGAAGCAGGGACACCTGGCGGTAGGCAACAGCCTGTTTGGAAAGGTCATCATAGATGATGAGGGCATGTTTGCCCTTGTCACGGAAGTATTCTCCCATGGCACATCCGGCATAGGGTGCGATAAACTGCTGGGTGGCCGGGTCAGACGCACAGGCTGAAACCACTGTGGTGTATTCCATGGCCCCGTATTTTTCCAGAACAGCAACCACCTGGGCAACGGTTGACTTTTTCTGTCCGCAGGCAACATAGATGCAGTACACATCCGTATTTTTCTGGGCCAGAATCGCGTCAATGGCAACAGCGGTTTTTCCCACCTGACGGTCGCCGATGATCAGCTCCCGCTGTCCGCGTCCCACAGGTGTCATGGCGTCAACCGCCTTCAGACCTGTGTAGCAGGGTTCATGAACGCTTTTTCTGGCAATAACGCCGGGAGCCACCATTTCCACGCGGCGGGTTTCTTTGGCATCAATGGGACCTTTGCCGTCAATGGGTTCGCCCGTGGCTGTGACAACACGGCCCAGAACAGCCTCGCCCACCGGAACCTCGGCAATGCGGCCGGTGCGTTTTACGATATCGCCCTCTTTGATGTGAATGTCCTCACCCATGATGGCAATACCCACGTTATCCTCTTCCAGGTTCAGCACCAGGCCAAGAACACCGCCTGTAAACTCAACCAGTTCCATTGCCATGGCTTTCTCAAGTCCGTATACTCTGGCAATGCCGTCACCCACAGAGAGAACGACACCGGTTTCGCTGAGCTCAACCTTCTTGTCGTAGTCCGTAATCTGATCTTTGATAATCTGACTTATTTCTTCAGCTCTTAATTCCATTAGACACTCTCACCCCTTTTTAAAGATTCGCGCATATTGAGCAATTGTGTTTTGATACTGCCGTCCAAAACAAGATCCCCGATTTTTGTGACAAGCCCTCCAATCAGCGAAGGATCCTGCTGCACATCGAGTTTGACATCCTTACCGGTCATGCGGGACAGGGACTCACGGATCTTCTCAACGGTTTCGTCCGAAAGCCGGGTGGCCGAAACCATGCTGGCGCGGGCAATACCTTTAAGCTCATCCGCCAGTTTCTGATAAAACACATTGATATTCTGGATAAAACCGATCCGACCCTTGTCAAACAGCAGGAGCAGAAAGGCTTTCATCACTCCGGTCAGTTCCGCCAAAACGATCACCGCATCCAAAACTTTTTTACGGCCTGCGGTGTCATAAAGGGGATTGCAGATGGCCTGTTCCAGCTCACTGTTCTGGGAAACCAGAGATGCAAAACGCTCCAGTTCCTCCCGGTACAGTTCAGCCTGTCCGTCCTCTTTGCCGATAAGCAGAAGTGCCTTGGCATACCGCCTTGCCACAGCCAGATTTTTCACTATGCCACCACCTTCTCCAGATATTCGTCAACAAGTCTGTCCTGGTCTTCGTCCGTAATGCCTGCCTTCAGCATCTCCTCAGCCTTGCCCAGCGCTTTCTCCAGTATCTCATCCTGCAGGCTCATTCTGATCTGCCTGAATTCATACTCAATATTGCGCTGTGCCTGTTCTTCGAGCTTTGCAGCGGCAGATTCAGCCTCCCTGAGAATCCGCTCCCTGGCTTCGTTACCCTGCCGCACATACTCTGCGACAATCTTCTCCGCCTCCTGCTCCAAAGCATCCAGCCGCGCCCTGTACCCGGCCAAATCCTTTTCCGCCTTTTCCCTTCTGGCCTCCAACTCACTCAAATGTTCCCGGATTCCGTCAATCCGGGAATTCAGCGCCTGGGAAACAGGTTTGCGAAGAACAAAAAAAAGCGCAACCGCCAGCACGACAAAGTTCATCACCCGGTAGGTGTCCGTGGCAACCCATCCTTTTGGCTCCCCCTCATGGCCTCCTCCGGACGATCCGGCTGCGATTCCGCCTGCACTGAAACACAGAAGCACTGTCAGAAGCAGGACAAAAAAGGATCTGTCCCGGATCAGACGGCGCATCCTGTCAACCACAGGATTTTTCATCAAACTGCCCTCCCTAAGATTTTTTTGCCGATTTCATTTGCGAACATATCCACCTGCTGCAGAAGTTCCTTTCGGACAGCTTCTGCTTCTTTTGCAACTTTTTCCTTCATTTTGGCAAGGTCTGCCTGTGCTTTTTCATTGATTCTGGCGATAATGGCCTTCTCCTCTGTCTCGGCAGCCTGAACCATTGCTTCCTTTTCTTTCATCCCCTGCGCTCTGGCTGAACGGATACCTTCCTGGTACCTGCCGTCTCTTTCGGCAGCATCCCTGGAAAAAGTGTCAATGCTTTTTTCCAGTCCTGCAACCCTTTCTTTCCTCTCCAGCAGAATTTTCCGGATCGGACGGTACAGAATCATGTTGAGAACCCAGATCAGCAGCAGAAAATTTCCAATCTGAATAAATAACGAACTGTCTACATTTATCATACCATTCCCCCATCAAAAATTAAATTTAAACCAAATCAATGACTTCAAAAGATTACCCCATGGCAGATCAAAATTACCGGCTTTTGTAACATCAGGATTGGGAATTTGTCAAAGGTTTTTTGTAAAATTATACCGGCTTCACTCTTTTTTCTGTTCGGAATGCTTCTCCTGCCCCCCTGAAAATGATCTTCCGGACACATCCCGGGCCTTCATTCCGCAGTTGCCGTTAAAGGTGGCCCCGGAGTCTATGGAGATGACGGGTGCACAGATATCGCCTGTGACACGTCCCGGAGGATACACCTCAATTTTTTCTTTGGCCTCTATGGTTCCTTTGACAACCCCCATGATGATGGCAGTCTCTGCGGCAATGTCGGCATCAATCACGGCACGTTCTCCCACGATTACTGTGCCCTCGGTGCCGGTTATTTTTCCTTTGACCTTTCCGTCCACACGGATGGTTCCCCGGAATGCAAGGGTTCCCTCAATGCTGGCATCAGGGCCCAGGAAAGTGGAAATGAGGCCGCTTTTTTTCTTTTTTATCATCATCTGCTGCTCCTTTTTTGATTTTCTGCAAGGGTTGCCCACTGACAATGCTGTCTTTTTGGGCCCGCGCCTGCTATTCTGTGACAAATCTCCGCATACTTATGTTCATGAGTATGCCAATGCAGATCATGACGGTTATGATCGATGATCCGCCGTAACTGACAAGGGGAAGGGGCACCCCGACCACAGGCAGGAGTCCCATGACCATTCCCAGATTGATGACAGACTGCCAGAAGATCATGGCTGTGACCCCGACTGCGAGGATGGTTCCAAAGGGGCTGCGGCAGCGGTATGCGATGCTCAGACCCCAGACGATAAGGATCATGAACATCAGGACAAGTATCAGGCTTCCGGCAAACCCCCATTCCTCTGAAAGGACTGCAAAAATGAAGTCTGTGTGCTGTTCCGGGAGAAAGGACAGGGTATTCTGGGTTCCCCGGAGAAATCCCTTTCCGGAGAGCATGCCGGACCCGATAGCGATTTTGGACTGGATGATATGGTATCCCGCTCCCAGCGGATCCCGTTCAGGATCCAGAAAGGTGAGGATACGCTGTTTCTGATATTCTTTGAGAAAAAACCATCCTGATCCTGTAATCAGACTTCCCGCAATGACCAGAAAGATGAGGGTGAATTTTTCAATTTTCATGAACAGGGTCATGGAACCGGCTATAAGAAACACGATGATGGCCGTGCCCAGATCCGGCTGTTTCACGATAAGACAGAAGGGGATGAGGGTGAGGACAAAGGGCCAGGCCATATCCCGGAAGGTGAGGCCTTCGCTGCGAATGCGGCGGGAGTACCAGCGGGCCAGAACCATGATGACTGCGATTTTTACGATCTCCGAGGGCTGGAGAGTGAGGGGACCGAGCGCGAGCCAGCGCCTGGACCCGCCCGCGTGCCTTCCGAACACCAGCACCGCAGCGAGGAGAAGGATGGCGCCTGCATAAAAGACATAGGCGCTGGTATCCATCTTTCTGTAGTCAATGGAAAGGATGGCGGCTACAACTGTGCATCCGGCCCCGTACCAGAGCCACTGCTTGAAAAACAGGACTTTCAAAGGGGAGTCCGGATCTGCGGACACTGCGCTCCAAAGGACAGTGAGCCCCAGCGCGCAGAAAAGCAGGAGCAGGGACAGGAGTCCCCAGTCAAAGCAGAGAACAAGTCGCCGGTCAAACATGATGCCTATCTCCCTCCGGTTTTTTCCGGTTCCGGTTCGGACCGGGCCGGTGCGGCAAAATATGCCTGTATGAAATCCCTGACAAGGGGAGAGGCTGTTCCGCCCCCGTGCTCCCCGTGCTCGACAATGACGGCCACGGCTATCTGTTTTTCATCCTTCTTTCCGTAGCCAGCGAACCAGGCATGGGGCCGGTGCCGGGCCGCGAATATTTTTTTCCGGGACAGGTCCCCCTTTTTGCGGCTGATGACCTGGGCAGTCCCAGTTTTGCCTGAAATTTCAATTCCCTGGGCCCGTGCAACACGCGCAGTCCCCCGGGGACTGTTGACCACATCCCACAGCCCTTTGCGCACAAGGGCCAGATGTTCGGGTCTCGCAGGAAGACGTCCGATAACCTGTTTTTCAAAGCTTCTGACGGTCTCTCCGCTGACGGACACAATTTTTTCCACAAGAGAGGGCCGAAGCAGGGTTCCGCCATTGGCCACTGCCGCTGTGAGCATGGTCAGCTGCAGGGGGGTGGTGAGATTGTATCCCTGTCCAATGGCTATGGAAAGGTTTTCGCCTTTTTGCCAGGACTGGCCGGTTTTTTTCTTTTTCCACCCGGACGTGGGCACAAGACCGGATGCCTCATGCCCGAGTTCAATCCCTGTGGGTGCGCCCAGCCCGCAGGCATGGGCATAGTGGGCCAGGCGGTCCACCCCGAGGCGAAGGCCGACCTGGTAGAAGAATACGTCACAGGACACGGCCAGAGCCTGTGTGACATTGACCGTGCCGTGCCCGGACTGGTGCCAGCAGCGGAAAACACGGTCACCGAAGCGGTAATAACCGGGGCAGAAAAAGGTGGTGCTGCCATCAATGATTCCCTCCTCCAGTCCGGCCAGTGCAGTCACGATCTTGTAGGTGGAGGCGGGGGGGTATTCAGCCTGCACGGCCTTGTTTTCCAGAGGCCGGTCCGGGTTGCCCACAAGGGCATTCCATTCCGCGTGGGAGATGCCCCGGATGAAGGCGTTCTGGTCAAAGGATGGGAGGCTGACCATGGCCACGATTTTTCCGGTGTCCGGTTCAATGGCCACGAACGCCCCAACTTTCCCCTCCATAAGGGTTTCGGCTGTGTGCTGGAGCCGGGCATCAAGGGTGAGCCACACACTGTGCCCCGGAACCGGATCCACGGTTTTGAGGACCCGGACCACCTGCCCTCTGGCATCAACCTCAACCTGGCGACCTCCGGGCTGGCCTCCGAGAAAGATTCCCTGGGTTCTCTCAATGCCGTATCTTCCGACAAAGTAGCCGCCCTGTACCTGGGGCCAGCGTCCGCTCCTGAGTTCTTCCGGGCTGATTTCACCCAGATATCCGATGACATGGGCAGCGGTCCGGGCCGGGTACTGCCTTCTGGGTTTGAAGTCCACCACAACCCCGGGCAGATCAAAGCGCGCCGCCTCGATCAGGGCCAGCATATCCCGCGTGATATCGTCTTTGAGGCGCAGGGGCCGGTATCCGGGCATTTTTCTGCTGTGCTGGATCTTTGCGGTCATTTCCTCTTCCGGGATGCCGGTGATCCGGGAGAGTTTTTCAAGCGTTTCAGACAAGGGCGCCGCGTCCCTGGGCACAATGCTGAGATCAAAGGAAGGCCGGTTGTCAGCCAGAAGTGTTCCGTTCCGGTCACAGATGATTCCCCTGTCCGGGGCCAACGTCTGGAGCCGGATGCAGTTGTTTTCAGAAAGACGCCGGTATTCCGGACCTTCGACTATCTGCAGCCAGAACAGGCGGCTGATGAGAAGCATGAAGGTTCCCATGACAAAAAACATGGACAGGGTGAGGCGCTGTCTGTACCAGTCGGTGTCAGGCGTTTTGAAGTAATGAATCATGTCTCTCGTCACCAAACAGTTCTGTCAGGAGTTCGGCTGCGGTTTGCGAACCAGCTCCGGAACCTGATTTTCATTTCTTTTTTTCCTGCAGGAGTTTTCGGATCTGCCTCTGCCAGTGTCTGTGGATGAAAGAAATTCCGATGAACACAAAGGGACCGGCCCCCGCGTTCCACAGGAGATGTGCTGTGAGGTGGGTGTAAATCACTGGGGGAAAAGGGAAATGGAAATTTCCAGACAGTCTGAGGCAGGCCAGGATCGTGAGATCCTCCAGGAGGATTCCAAAAGAAAGGATCAGGGGAAGAAACATGCGGTGCCGGACATGAAGAAAGGTGAGACCCCATTTGACAAGGGCAAAAAACCAGAGCCGGGACCCGGTGTAAAGACCGAAAGGGGCTGCCGAAAGGGAGTCGGTCAGCAGCCCGGTGCACAGAACTGCGGGGAGTCCTTCCGGGAGGGGCCGGAACACCGCCAGGTAAAAGACAAAAGGGAGAAAAAAATCGCACCCCCCTGATCCGTAAAGAAACACGGGAACAGCGACGGTCTGCAGGACAAGAAGCAGAAGGAAAACTGCGGTGTAAAACAAAGCGTTCACCGGGAGCCGTCTCCGTTTTCCGCGGCAGGCCGCAGAAGGATGAGAACTTCCTCAAGTTTTTCAAAGTCGGCAAAGGGAACCACCCTGATTTTCTGAAAGATGCCGGATGACACGGGCAGGACTTCGGCAACCCTTCCCACGCTCAGCCCCTTGGGAAAGATGCCGTCCAGTCCCGAGGAAACAAGGATATCGTCTTTTCTGACCTCATATCTGTGCAGGACATATTCACAGGTGCACATGCCTGCGGCATCTCCTTTGACCATACCCCGTGCACGGGTTCGCTGCACCAGGACATCAACAGCGCTGTTGGGATCGGTCAGGAGAAGCACTCTGGCGTGACGGTCCGACACATGGGAAATGACACCGGCCACACCCTCTGGAACCACCACAGGCAGTCCTTTGCGCACCCCGTGCGCTGTTCCCCTGTTTACGGTGATGCTTCTGTACCAGGGGGAGGGATCCCTGGCAATGACTTCGGCTGCCAGCACAGGATCATCCATGGTTCTGCGCAGGCGGAGCAGTTCCCGCAGCCGGGTGCTGGCCAGTTCTGTTTCCGTGCACCGGGTCCGGGCAGTCTGGGCCAGGCGCAATTCCCCGCGCAGTCTCCGGTTTTCCTCCGCGACCGAGGCCAGGGCAAAATAGGTGTTCCAGCAGCCCCGGATTTTTCCCAGAAGGGATGCCCCGGCTTCCTGAAACCGGGAGACGAGGGGGATGGCGATTCTTTCGGTTCCGGGGGACACATCCGGATGCCGTACCGTATAAAAGAGAAACACGGCATTGAGCAGAATGCCGGTGAGAACTCCGGCAGTGATCACTGTGCGCTGTGAGAACATGGGCTTTCAGTGAATGACAACCTGTTTGAGGATTTCGATATTGTCCAGGGTCATTCCGGAGCCGAGCGCCACAGTGGACAGGGGATCGTCTGCGACCGTGATGGGCAGTCCGGTTTCCTCGCGCAGGAGCTTGTCAAGATTTTTGAGCTGGCCGCCGCCGCCGGTGAGCACGATGCCCCGATCCACGATGTCTGCAGAGAGTTCGGGCGGAGTCTGCTCCAAAGCGATTTTCAC
>CAZDIU010000207.1:0-10047 GCA_964505535.1 uncultured Desulfobacterales bacterium
ATCTTCAATGAATTTTGCGGAAAATTTTTCCGGATGCCTGCTTTCGCAGGCATGACGTCATTCCGGCCAAAGCCGGAATCCGGAATTCCGCAAAACCGATTCAAAACCCTGAGAAATATCACAGTCCGTCTCTGCCTCATCATGCTTATCTGCGTTTAAAAATCCCGGTCAATCCGGAAATCCTGAAAATCCCGGTTCAGACATTTTATTTAAGCAATCCCCTTTCCCCCAGATTCCCGTAGCGGTGGTAACTGTCGGACACGGTCTGCTCCCGGAAATAGTGAAGCATTTCAATTCTTCCTTCGCTCAGCACCGGGCTGCGGGAGATGTAAAAACCGGTTTTGGCTGCGGCTTTGAAAACCTCTGCCGGAACCCGATCCGGAGCAGCATAGCGGATCCGATCAAGATGCGGCAGACTTTCGATCAGTTCCTGATCCGTGTGACGGGTCACAGAAGTGTTTCCCAAAATCCGTTTTCCCTCTCTGCGGGAAAGAAATTCCGTGACCGCATTGTTCAGGTCTTTGGGAATGCCCAGAATCAGACGGCATCCGGCAGTCTGCACAGCCGCAATGCGCGCCAGCACCTCAAACAGGCTGTCCTCCGGATGCACCCGCACCAGCACTGTTCCCACCGGCAGGTAACGCATGTGATTGTCCTCGCCCCTGATGCGGAACCAGTCTTTGGCCTGAAAGAATTCCTGCTCTGCATTCCACAGATAGCTTTTAATGGCCCAAACAGTCTTTTTCAGATCAGCCGCATATTCGCTCAACTGCCCCCATCTGATTTTCTGCTCCCATTCCTGTGCCACACGGAGAATGCGGTAATCTTTCTGAATGGGGCCGAAAGAGGGAAATCCGCTGTCGGTAAAATTCATAAACTGGCTGACATAATTGGGGCTTCCGGCCTTGATGCCTGCTCCCAGTGCGGATTTTTTCATGCCGCCAAAGGGCTGGCGCAGCACAATCGCACCGGTTGTCACGCGGTTGATATACAGATTTCCGGCTTCAATCTTTTCTTTCCATACGGCCTGTTCCCGTTCATCCAGACTTTCCAATCCGGAGGTAAGCCCGTAACCGGTCTGATTCACCAGTTGTATGGCATGTTCCAGATTTTCAGCCTTCATCACGGCAATAACCGGCCCGAAAAATTCCGTCATGTGCGTATAGGAACCGGGCTGCACATTCCATTTGATGCCCGGGGTACACAGATGTGGATTGCTGTCAATATTCCGGGGTTCCAAAGCCCATTCCTCGCCCGGTTCGAGTGTGGTCAACGCCTTTTGCAGATCGCCCTTGGGCCGCGCAATGAGCGGCCCCATGCGGTGACGGAATTTCCAGGCCGATCCTGTGGCATAACTTCCTGCCGCGTCCACCAACTGTTTCCGGAAATTCTCATCCGCAAACACCTCTTTTTCCAGAATGACCAGAGAAGTGGCCGAGCATTTCTGTCCGCTGTTGCTGAACGCGGAATGCAGAATATGCTTGATGGCCTGATCCCGATCCGACATGGCAGTTACAATGGTCGCGTTTTTGCCCCCGGTTTCTGCCGCGAGCAGGATGTCCGGGCGATCTTTGAGAATCTGGAGACCCGTGTCAGTTCCGCCCGTGAGAATGATGAAATCCACATCCGGATGATGGGTCAGCACAGGCCCTGCCGAGGAACCGGAACAGGGAACAAACTGAAGGGTGTTTTTGGAAACCCCGGCCTTCCAGAAGCACTGGCAGAGATGCCAGCCGGTCATGACCGCGGCAGACGCGGGTTTGAAGATTACGGTGTTTCCGGCT
The DNA here is from genome assembly GCA_964505535.1 of uncultured Desulfobacterales bacterium. Classification (GTDB taxonomy): domain Bacteria; phylum Desulfobacterota; class Desulfobacteria; order Desulfobacterales; family Desulfococcaceae; genus JAABRU01. Next base: position 1,785 of record CAZDIU010000207.1, read on the forward strand.
GCCAGGGCTGCTGTGATCCCGCCGCAGGGAATGGCAATGGGAAAATTCCAGGGGCTGATGACCAGTCCCGCGCCTTTGCCTTTGCACTGCACAGTGCCGGGAGTTTCAAACATTTTTGCAGACCAGGGATAAAATTCCGCAAAATCCACGGCCTCGGAAACTTCGGGATCAGCCTCGGTAAAGATTTTTCCGGTATTCGCGGCAGCACAGCCAATGAGATCGCCTCTGGCTTTGCGGATTTCCTTTGCAACGTTGGAGAGAATCTCATGCCTTTCCGACAGCGTTCTGCTCCGCCATCCATCCGGATCCGCTTTGGCAACTGAAACAGCCTGTTCCGCATCTGCTGCACTGGCAAGAGCGTAAACTGCGGTTGGTATTTTTTCCGGAAAGCGGTTGGGATCAAAGCATTCCACTGTGTCGCGTTCAGCAAAAATTTCTTCCCCGGCTATCACCAGCGGAATCTGTTCCGGTTCCCGGTTCATCCATCTGTCCCGCACAGATTCTGCCCAGATTCGATTGGCAGGAAGCGACCAGTCTGTATCCGGTTCATTGCAGAATTCCTTTTCATGGAAGGTTCCCACAGGTTCGGACCAGGTTTCCGTACTCCGGTTCTGCACACGATTCGGTGTTTTTTTCACCTTTTCCCTGTGTTCACAGGAATCTGTAAACGTCTTTTTCAGGAATTTCCATTCATCCGAACCGGTTTTCAGATTGAAGGAGTAGCGCAGAAAATTCTCTTCCGCGGTGTTCTCGTCCAGCCGCCGGATCAGGTAGGCAATGGCATTGATGAATTCCTCTTTTGCCGCGACAGGCGCATAGAGCAGTGCGGATTCCCCCGAAATCTTCTGAATGGCCCGCCACACATGGTTTGCCATACCTTCCAGCATTTCAATGGAACTGAATTCCTCCACACCGTTCTTTTTGGCGGTCAGATACGCGTATGCCTGCTCAAACAGATTATGGGAGGCAATGCCCAGATGCACAGCTTTGATGTTTTCCGGATGCATCCCAAAATCCACCATGCACTTGAAGTTTGCGTCCGTATCTTTTTTTGTGTCATAGGGCGCCAGAGGCCAGTTGTGAATGGCCGCATCCACCTGCTCCATTTCCATGTTCGCACCTTTGACAATGCGGATTTTTATTGGAGCGCCCCCTGCTGCCACCCGGTTTTTTGCCCATTCTGTGAGTTCTTTCTGTTTGCCTAAGGAATCCGGCAGATAGGATTGGAGCACGATTCCCGCGGAATGCGTTTTGAATTCTTCCTGATCCAGGGTCTGGATAAAGGCAGCCAGCGTGATTTCCAGATCCCGGTATTCTTCCATGTCCAGATTCACAAATTTGGGCACTGCGCTCCCGTCTTTGTGTACAAAGCGGTTTTTCTGCGCTGCCCGGTACAGTTGGGACAGGCGATCTTTGAGCACAGCCACAGTATTGTCAAAGGCCAGGGAACTGATCTGGGAGAAAATGGTGGAAATTTTTACAGAAATATATTCAATTTCCGGGTCTTCCATATCCCGGATATAAGTCTGAAGCCGTGACCCTGCTTCGCCTTCCCCCAGAACAGCCTCGCCCAGATGATTGAGATTCATGCGCACGCCCTGTTCCCTGCGTTTTTTCAGGTGGGGATACATCACCTCTTTTTCACCGGGAATCACGGAACGCGCACTGTCCGCACGGATTTTTTCAATCATTTTCGGGATGGAAATATCCGGCACATGGCGGCCTGCCGTGAGAAAGATGCGCATAAGCCCCTGTTCCGTAAGAGAGAAAAATCCGGGGATTCCGTATTTCCGCAGCACGAAATTCACCTGATCCGCGATTCTGCGGTTGTTTTGGGAACGGAAACTCTGGTCTGTCATTCTGGTGAGAATCACCTTGTCCTGCGGATTCCGGATCAGCCGCATCATCTGTTTCTGCACGGATTTTTCCTTTGCCGTCAGAGCGCTGTTGGCCTGATTCTGCCATTTTTCGGCCAAAGCAATGGCCTCGTCAACAATTTGTGTATGTGCTGTCATGGAGGAACCTCCTTTGTGAGAGTGCTGAAAATTGATAACCGGGGAACAGGTTTTCTGCCTGTCCGAAAGGGTGGAATTTTTTTTGTAATGGTTAGACCATTATAAAACTATTTGATTTCTGTCAAGTCAAAAAAACGGGAATTATGGGAGATACAGCTTTGCCTGATGCTGCTGTTTTTCACTTGACCTGCACAATTTTTATTTATTATAACGACAGTTATCATTTTATGCAGGCTGTCTGGCAATTTTTTCTGTGAAACTGTCCGAATCCTGGACAGTGGAAGGACTTGCCCCCGCACCTTATTCAGGGAGGGAGACATGTCTTATACAGAGCATTGGGACCCGGGCTGATGAAGGAATGTATCTGTAACAGACAGTTCCGGATGGAAAAAACGAAATTGGGATGAAATTTGCTTTTTAATAAGCGACCGACCATAAATATTCATAAGATTTCCTGACCGGATTCTGTCGCAGTCTGACAGAAAAGCGCAGGATGAAAACATGATAAATCTTTTTGGTTTCTCGCTTATGCAAAAGCTGCATACTGACTGGAAAAAACGTTTTTCAGGGATTTTTTGGGAAAATTTATCCGGATTCCCGCGCAGGCCGGAATCCGGCATTTCCGCAAAACATATTGAAAAACTGCCTGACAACTGCTCAGGGATTTGGAAACTGCTGATGTGCCGGTTTTGCATTCTGAGGTTTCAGTGTTCAGGTTTCAGTGTCTGTTTCCTGACACCTGAAACCTGACACCCGGCATCCGGACAGTCCGGTATTTTAAGAACTTCCCCTTCCCTCAGGGTTGCCTGTGAAAAGGACAAAACAGTGAAGATTGAAAAAGCAGCCAGGGATGATTTATCCGATATATTGGCGCTGCAGAAAATTGCTTTCAAAAGCGAGGCTGAAATATACAATGATTTTTCCATTCAACCGTTACACCAAACAATTGAAGAAATTCAGGATGAATGGAAGACTCATACCTTTCTGAAAATGACTGATGAAAAGGGAAATATTGTTGGTTCAGTCAGAGCTGTTGCAAAAGAAAGAGGATGCTTTATCGGAAAGCTGATTGTCCATCCCGAATTTCAAAACAGAGGAATCGGAAGATCACTGATGTCAGCCATTGAAAGCCAGTTTGACAATTCAGATTTTTATGAGTTGTTTACCGGCAGCAAAAGCCGCAAAAATATCTCGTTATACTGATCCAATTTTGGTTTTCTTTGGCATACTTTTTGCCTTCAGACCGGACTGCGGAAAAATGACCGTTCTGATCCGAAAAATATGCGGAAACAGGTTCAGAAAGGATGTTTCAGCAGTCAGGCAATTTTCGTGCCAAAGTAAACCAAAATTGGATCAGTATATATGAAAAACTGGGATATTCAACAGTTAAAAATGAAAAAATAAAACGAGATGTTGAGTTAATCCATTTAAGAAAGGGGAATCGGAACCTGAATGGGCAGTGAAGCGGACAAAGCCGCTGAACCTGTTGTTGAAAAGGATCGGCTTGCGCTTTTTCCCCCTGCTGATTGACCCGGTCGTTATATGGCTAAAAAATCAGGAGGTTTTTTGCATACTGATCCCCAGTTTCCTGAAATCAGCATCTGTAATACAGCAGATGCAGGGGGCAGCGCTGCTGATTAAAGTGTTCACCAGGATATTTTGGAGGCAGATATGAAGATTCGTGCATTTCAACTGACGGATAGGGAAACGGTTGTTCAACTGTGGAGGGAATGCGGTCTTGCTGTGCCTCACAACAGCCCCGACCGTGACATTGAGCGCAAGATGAAAGTCAATCCGGAGTGGTTTCTTGTGGGAGAGGTTGACGGTCAGGTGATTTCAACCTGCATGATTGGATATGAAGGACATCGGGGCTGGATCAACTATCTGGCTGTCCGCCCTGATATGCAGCGGCAGGGTTTGGGCAAACAGATGATGAAATATGCCGAAAAGTTGATGATCCAGGCGGGCTGTCCCAAGATAAATCTGCAGATTCGATCCGCAAATCAGAAAGTTGTTCAGTTTTATGAACGCATTGGCTACAGCCAGGATCCTGTCGTCAGTATGGGCAGGCGACTTGAGCAGGATGCACCATTGCAATCCTGTTAAGCCGGTGCAGCTTTCTCCATTGTTGCCATAGTGTTTTCATGTGGGGATGTATGAGCGAGGTGAACAAAAAAAGGGAAAGAAGCATACATGACAGCCCTGCCTTTGCAAAAGGGGGGGAAACGGTTGCATCAATGGCAGTGGCGCAGCACATGGAAACAGGATGAAAAAAATCCGGCGGAGTGTCCGAAATCCGGAAAAAATCTGCGTCATTTTTCCCCTTGACATTCAGAATGGTGATATTATACAAAACAGGCAGCCTGACACTGAAAATCTGTGGGCAGGCATTCCGTAATCTTCCGAATATGTTTATCCCACCAGCAACAGAGAGACAGAGATAATGAAATTTAATGATATCACCAGAGGCACAGGACTTGAAGCACATGGAATCACAAATGCCAACCTCATTTACTGGACACCGCCGACATCGGTGCTCTATGAGATGATCGTCAAACGCGGGGAAGGCCTGATTTCCCATTTGGGCGCTGTTGCAGTCAAAACCGGACACTATACCGGACGGGCTGCCAACGAGAAATTCATCGTGGACGAGCCGACCTGCCACAGCAGCATCGCGTGGGGCAAGGTCAATCACCCCTTTGAACCGGCAAAGTTTGATGAACTCTACAAGCGGATGTGCGCCTATATGCAGGGCATGGATCTGTTTGTGCAGGACTGTTTTGCGGGCGCGGATAAGGAACATCGTCTGCCGATCCGGGTCATTACCGAAAAAGCATGGCATTCACTCTTTGCGCGCAACATGTTTGTTCAGGCAACCCAGGAGGAACTGGAAAATCACTCTCCCCGATTCACCCTTATCGCCATGCCGAATTTCCATGCCCTCCCCTCCATGGACGGAACCAACTCCGAAGCCTTCATCATCATCAATTTTGCCCGCAAAATGATTATCATCGGCGGCACCAGCTATGCCGGAGAAATCAAGAAAGCGATTTTTACCATTCTCAACTATCTCCTGCCCACAGAAAAGAAGATTTTGTCCATGCACTGCTCCGCGAATGTCGGCCCAAAAGGAGATACGGCCATCTTTTTCGGACTGTCCGGCACCGGAAAAACAACCCTTTCCGCTGATCCGAATCGCTCTCTGATCGGCGATGACGAGCATGGTTGGGATGACAAAGGAGTGTTCAACTTTGAAGGCGGCTGCTATGCCAAGATCATCAATCTTTCCAAAGAAGCCGAGCCGGAGATCTATGAGACGACCCGCCGTTTCGGGACCGTTCTGGAAAACGTGGCAATTGATACCCATACCCGCCGGGTTGACCTGGCAGATGACTCCTTTACCGAAAACACCCGCGCCTCCTACCCCCTGCCCCACATCCCCAATATCATCAGGGGCGGTTGTGCCGGTCATCCCAGCAATATTATCATGCTCACCTGCGATGCTTTCGGCGTATTGCCTCCGATAGCCCGCCTGACGCCTGAGCAGGCCATGTTTCACTTCCTCTCCGGCTATACCGCAAAAGTGGCAGGAACAGAGGCTGGAATAACCGAGCCGTCAGCAACCTTTTCCACCTGTTTCGGCGCCCCGTTCATGCCCCTGAACCCGACCGTATACGGTGAACTGCTGCGCGACAAGATCGCCAGACACAACGTAACCTGCTGGCTGGTGAATACGGGGTGGAGCGGCGGTTCCTATGGTGTGGGTTCGCGCATGAAGATTGCCTACTCCAGAGCCCTGGTCAATTCTGCCCTGAACGGCACACTGAATGCCCGTGTGTTTGAAAAAGACGCCTTTTTCGGGCTGGATATCCCCACAGGCTGCGCCGGAGTGCCCAGCGAAGTGCTTAACCCCCGCAATACATGGATTGACAAGAAAAAGTATGATGAGACCGCGACCGGTCTTGTGGGAATGTTCAAGGAAAATTTCAGGAAGTACGAGCCTGATGTCACGCCTGATGTGGCCAATGTCATGTAAATGAAGCTGAAATTGTACATATTTTGACAAGCGGATTTGGTTTGGGTTTTGTCTGAATACAGACAAATTACCCAAATGCAGACGATCAGGTATTTGTCTAACTATAGATAAATTATATATATTTAGACACAATGCCGTTTCTTTAAGGCTCCCCTCCCTTCAGGGAGGGTGAAAAGATTATCTGACTGCAGGGTATTATTTTCCCCCTCCCGCCGGGGGAGGGGAATTTTTTACTTAAGGAAACAGCATTGTATTTAGACAAGTGGATTTTGTTTGAGTTTTTTCTAAATACAGACAATATTGTCTGTATTTAGAAAAAATTGTCCAGATACAGACACTTTATTATGGTGAATAGGCGGAAACCGTATAATCACTGGTTATAACTGAATGGAAATATAATGAAATTAAGCAATGATTTTAGTGGAGCATTACGGACATTCGCATATTTCATGGCAAGTGGCAGTCACTACATGTTAGACGGTGTTGATTATTTGGATTTGTACGGGAATGAACCAAGTGCGATTGAAATGGTTTTTGCAATATTTGCGAATGTCATTGAATTGGATGAAAATGGTCGAGTTCTTAATTTCACTTACGCCCAAAGAAGGGCAACAGATTATTTACGTTCATATTGTGTTCCTGAATTTGAAGTAACTCCACCGTATGAAGATTGGGAAATCACGTTACATGATCCCCCACCTTTGAAAGATTTAATTTAAGTTATAACAACCGCTTCCACCCGATCTGGCTACAGCGGCACGTTTTTGTACAGTGTCTTTTTTTAACCATTTTCGCTTCTCGGCGGTTTTCATGATGCGCCGCCCGCCGGGTGAAGCGGACCGTTGCAGCCGGACGCTTCGCTCCCTCGGCAACGGGCGGCGGATTTCATCCGCTGGATGTTCGGAGCGAAGCGCCTCACAACCAGCGGATGCAGCGGCCCATTATATTTTTCCTTTCGGAATACTGAGATAATTCTTAAATATAACAGGAGGATCATTATGAAACGCATCAGAACAACTGTAGTTATCGGTTTATTGCTCGCTGTAAGCTTGAGTATTGTACTGAGCGAAGATTTGTTCGCCGGGTCAGAAAGAAAAACGATCAGGATTGCAACCGTGGAATATCCGCCCTCTTTCAGTAAGGACGGAACCGGGACGGCGGCGGATATGCTTGCCGAACTGTTTGATAAAATGGGGTATGACATTGCCATAAAAATTTATCCGCTCGGCAGGGTAAGCCGCATGGTCAATGACGGGGATATAGAGTGTGCTTTTCTGTTTCCGCAGACAGATGATCCCGAAGCCACTGTTACAATACCGCTTTACTACTCTTCAATGGTCTTTGTATACAAGAAATCCAGATTTCCGGACGGCGTGATTTTCAACACGCTTTCCGACCTCGGAGGATATAAAATCGGCGCTCTCACCAATTCAAAATGGACGATAAAACTTTTACAGGAAGGTGCCGGTCTGAAACTGGATTTCGCACCCGGCAACGACTTGAATATGAAAAAACTTTACGGGGAACGGATTGACCTTCTTCCGTTAAGCCATATCATTGCAAAGTCGTTAACAGAATCCGTTTTCCCTGACAGAAAAGAGGAGTTCGGACTGACAAAACCCTTCGGCATAACGTCGGTCTGTCTGATTTTTTCAACAAAATATCCCGGCAATCAGAATATTATTGATGATGTGAGAAAGAAAGTGGCAGAGACTGATATGCGGACTGTCCTGCAAAAATATTTTGGAAAATATTTTCAGGAAGGTATCATTCCGCCTTATATGGTAACAGGCGAAATAAGTAAATGAAAAAAATATAACCCGGCGGTGCAGCGGACGGGGCGGAACAAACCGCCCCGCCACTGAGCTTGTTGTTGCAGCCGGACGCTTCGCGCCCTCGACAACGGGGCGGCGGATTTCCATCGGCAGGCCATTCGGCGCGAAGCGCCTCACGGCCAGCGGATGCAGCGTACCCAGTCTGCGCCAAACTCCGTTTGCCGCATCCCCCGCCGCTGATCCGCCGCCGTAAGTAAAATAACATAATGAAAATTAAAGGTAATAAAATCGAATTGATTCCTGCTGAGGAACCGGAACGGGAAAAAATATATCGCTGGCTCTGTAAATCTGATGTAACTTCTTCAATTATGGGGCCTCCCGGTTATCCCGAACACCCAATCCCTGCTTTTGAGGAATTTTGCAATGACTATACTTTG
>CAZDIU010000208.1:0-10002 GCA_964505535.1 uncultured Desulfobacterales bacterium
TCACTTTTCGTCAATAGTCAAGTCAATGTATTGTGTAAAAGGTGGGACACACCCAAATCAAAGGCTTTTTCCGACTGGGCAGAAGCATCATAGGCAACAACTATTTTTTTTATCATAACTTTCCTTCTGTTACTGATCTGTTGGAAAATTCATGCAGTTCACAATATTCTGTGCGAATGAAGATTCAGATTCTGAATAAAATTTTATAACTTTTTAAAAGTTGTCAAATCCTGTATGAATATACAACAGGCTGTCAGGACTTATGCAGTTGCTTAAAAAAATTCCTTATTAAACCCCGAGGGTTTTGAAAACCCTCAGGGTTTATCCGGTCAACTGCGTAACTCCTGTCTGTTTTTGTTCATCCTGAAATTTTTGACTCTCAATTTGCATATTCTGTGCGCTTTGGAGGTTTGCAACAACCGGATTTTTTAAAAAATCCGGTTGTTCCGTGCAGTTGTGCGCATAAAATCAAAGTTGTCAGAATGGTATTTTATCAATGTTTCCAAAGAAACACAATTGATTTTGACAGTGGGCCAAATCCGCTGATCAGCACAGTACTCTGTAACGTTTGACTTTGTGAGTTCAACTCTTCATAAAAACCGGATTTTTTCGAAAAATCCGGTTTTTTGCAACTCACAGATTCAGGACTGACAAAGCAATAGCATTCCGCAGAAAAACTCTGTGTCACTCTGCGGTTAATCAAACAAGATCAAGGGATTTAACCCATTATGCTGATTTTCATGTCCAGAACACGGCTGCTTTTTTTGCAATATCTTCCGGAGAGGTGAAGGTTGCCATGTCTCCGAGCATGAGTTCAAATCCTGTGTGATCGTTTCTCACCCATGCTGCATAATTGGAGCGCACCGTGAGAACCACCCGCATTTCCATGCAGGATTTTCCGTCCTCAGCAAACAGCATTCCCAGATTGTATCCGTTCCGGCAAAGGCTTCTGTAGAATTTCTGGGCATTCACAACGCCCTGAGCGAGATCATGCCAGTCCGGCTCTCTGAGCTGAAACAGGGAAGTGATTCCGGGCAGGATTCCCCAGATTTCAAAAAATCCTTCGGGCGCAAACGCGGTCATCCATTCCCAGTTGCCGGTTTTTCCGATATAACGGGTTCTGTCTGCTTTTTCATGTGCCAGATAATCGGAAAACAGAAAGGTTCCGTTTTCCTGAAAATGGCTTTGTGCGCGTTCTCTGAGAAAACGGAGATGATTTGCCGGTATCCGATCCGCATTGATCTGCAGATGGGGATGAAGCAGGGAACCGCCTGCTGACGGCAGATGATTCTGCGTGATGGCCATGTAAACCGCTTCGGGATCATACGCAAGTATGCGTTCAAGATAACTGCGGCAGTTGAGAAAACAGTCTGCATAGGAAGACGCGGACGCAGTGCCGATTTCCACAAAATGCTGATTGTCAAACAGACTGACTGCGGAATATGCGCCATAGGGAAACAGATTGGGAAACAGAATGGATTTGTTGTAACACAGACGGCCTTCCGGGAAAATATCGGGATGAATCTTCGGGGTTTTTGACATGACCTGCGGAGAGCAGAACGGACAGTTGACCGTATCATTGCAATTCGGCGGAGGCTGGGGAAGGATTTCTGTTCCCGGTTCCTTTTCCGCACCGCGTCCGAATGCAATTCTGCAGGTTCTTCCGGAAATGGGACTGACACGGACTTCAATGCGTCTTTCCGTTTCCTCACCGGAAGGGGAAATGAATCTGGCAAAAATGTCTTTTTTTTCAAAAGATAACATAGACACTCCCTTCGTAATTTATCCTATGCACTGCCGTCATACCGGAGAATGCCGGTATCCATGCCATCACAGGGGAATTTTGCTTTGCACCGGAATGGCAGCGGAAAAGCAGCCCGTCACACTGGCGAAAGCCGGTATCCAAAACTGTTTTAATTTAATGGGTTCCGTTTTTCGCCAGTATGATGGCAGAAAGAAATTCCGGAGACAGCAGATGCACTCAGATTCGGGCAGGTGATTCTGCCGTCTTTTTTACAGCGGCATGACCAGCATATGATACCCATAATCCTCCAGAATATCCATTGTTTTTTTGCAGGAATAGCTTATCATGTCTGATCTTCTGTCCTCATCTTCCGGTGAAGTCACTCTGATCCAAAGACTTTCCGGATCTTCCGGACTTTCCGTAATATTGATGAGTTTTACTTCGGGAAATCTTTCCCTGACATAATTCAATACTTCCTCAATCAACTGCTCCTGTTTGAAATTGATCATTTTCCAATCTCCTTATTTTGCCCGGAAAAGCAGAAGTATCGACATCATCTGCGCGGATACTGAAAAAATGACCACATACATGACAGACAGATCGTAGAGAAATCCCATGAGCGCGCTTCCTGCAAACCAGAAAAGTCCGTACCCCATATTGAAAACACCGTACGCGGAACCGCGTTTTTCCGGAGGAACAAGACGGGCAATGGCTGCACGCATGACAGATTCCTGCATTCCCATGCCAATGCCCCACAAAATCATTCCCGCGAGACAGAATTTCCAGTCCCCCAGAAACACCAGAGGAGCGAAAAACAGGGAAAAGCAGGCTCCCAAAGCCACTGTGGAAAGTCCTCTGCGATCAAAGAGTTTGCCGAAAATCAGCGCGGCTCCGGCATCTGAAATCATGGCTGCCGCGTAAAACAGGGGAATCAGGTTTTCGTCCGCGACCGCGTTTTTTTTCAGATGAAACGCAATCAGGGGAAAATCCGCATATCCTGCGGCAAGCGCGGCAACGCCTGCCATATACAGCCAGAAACCCTTTTTCATCCCCTCGGCTCTGACCTCACGGAATGCCCCTTCCAGTTGGGCAGGCTGCGGATAGCGGAACCGTGCGATCATCAGAAAGGTCAGGGCAAGGACAGCCGGGATTGCCAGCACTGCATACCCTGTTTTATACCCGCCTTTGCAATAAAAGACAAGAGCCAGAATCAGAGGACCTGAGGCGGCGCCGATCTGATCCAGAGCCTCATGCAGTCCGAACACCCAGCCGGAACCGATCTGTGTGCCTGCATGGGAGAGCATCACATCCCGCGCGGGGGTGCGGATGGCTTTGCCCAGTCTTTCGGCAATCATGAGAGCCGCAGCAATTTCCCAATGTCCTGCCAAAGCCATGAGCGGAACCGCCAGAAGATTTACCGCATAGCCGAAAATGGTGATCATCCAGTATTTTTGGGTTTTGTCACTCACATAACCGGAAATCAGGCGCAGACCGTAACCGATCAGTTCCCCCAGTCCCGCAATGATGCCCACAGCCGTGGCACTCGCGCCCAGAATTGCCAGATACGGACCGTTGATACTGCGCGCTGCCTCATAGGTCATATCACTGAAAAGACTTACAATTCCAACCAGAATCGCAAACTGAAGTGCATTTCCTCTGTTCATTCTCTTTCCTCCCTGATTTCTGAATCCGGTAATTTTCATAATGCCCATATCGATGTTTTTAACTCCCTGATATTACGCAACCTTTCAAAAAACAGGCAGTTATTTTTTTCACGGTCATTCCGGCGCAAGCCGGAATCCAGTGATTTCAGTATATTCTGGATACCGGCTTTCGCCGGTATGACGGAAGTGCGTAACATCAGTAACTCATGGATATGCCCTCTAATTGAAAAAAAGGAGATTGTCAAGAATATTTTGTAACTTTTGTAACATATTTTTGACATAATTATTTAATCAGTATTTGTAATAACAGTTACAAAATTTTTGCGGAAATACAGATATGGCAAATTCGGTGATGAAGGCACAATTGCCTCATCCGGCAATACATATTGACAGATGAGGCAAATGCGGTTATTTTTTACCGCTCAGGGCAATAATCGGAAACAGTTTTTACCGGAATGGAAACAGGCAATGCAGGACATTACTCATTTCCATTCAGGGTTAAAGGTGCAGCAATATGAAATGGATATTTTTTTCCTACAGTCTTCCTGCGGAACCTTCAAAGGCAAGAGTTCATGTATGGCGCCGGCTCAAAAAACTCGGAGCCGTCAATTATCAGAATGTGTGGCTTGTTCCTCATTCCAATGAACGGGTCAGCGATCTGAAAAAACTGACAGAGGATATAAAATCTTACAATGGCGGCAGTCTGCTGATTTCAGGCAGGGTTTTGGATGAAGATCAGGAAAAGGAGGTTCACAAAGTCTTCACAGAGTCAAGAAACGAGGAATACGAGGAAGTTATTGAGAAATGTGAGGATTTTTTCAAAGAAATCGATTTTGAGATTGAACGGAAGAATTTTATTTTTGCGGAAGTGGAGGAAAATGAGGAGGAACTTGAAAAACTGAAATACTGGCTCAAAAAAATTGAAAAAAGGGATATTATCCGTCCGCCTCTTCACAAAGAGGCGGTAAAAAAAATCAGACTCTGTGAAAAACGCTTTGAGGAGTTTGCCCAAAGGGTTTACGAGTATAACAATGCCAACTTATCAAAGAATCAGGATAATATTTTTAAGGACACAAAAAAGGCAGAAGATTCCTGACATCCGAAGTCTCTGATTTTGGCGAAACCAGAAGAATTTTACCGGAAAGGGTTTTGCTTTTCAGGAGATCTTCAAGATATGTTTTCAGGGCTTCATTGTAATTGAATGCAATGCCGATTCCTCCGTGCGCGGCCACTTCGCAGATGCCCCGGCTGTCTCCCATGGTGTCGCCGATATGCACAAGCCCGGTGCGGGGAATCCGGAGCCGATCCGAGATTTCAAACAGGAGCCGGGCTTTTTCACTTTCATCTTTTATGCCCAGTTCCACGGTTCCCGAAGCGGATATTTCATCATACAGCCGATTGTCTCTGTCCCCATGAACATAGTTCATGACCAGTTGTGCAAGTTCCTTTTCCTCAATAATTCTCCCGTCCTTTGCAAACAGCAGCCGGTTGCAGATCACATCATGGATATGTTCTGCCCCGTACACGGCTTTGATCACCTCGGTGGTGACAGTGTAACCGGTGGAATTGATGACAAAGAGAATCTTCTTTTCCCGCAGTGTTCTCACAAATTCCCCAAATCCGTCAACAAAGCGCATTTCCGACAATGTGTATTCTATCGCGGTTCTCAGACGCAGACCTTTGGTCAGCGGCCCTGCCGCCGCAAACGTCTCTTCCATGCTCAAAAGCCCGGCAGTCTGACGGGTGAACGCGGATTTTGCCTTTTCAAACCGCTCCGGTTCATGGGGAAAGCCAAGCCTGATCATCTCCGACATGGTGTGCTGATGCACCAGAGTGCCGTTGAGATCACTGGAAACCAGTTGAATCTCTGTCATAAATTTTTTCTCCTTTCAGGAAGTCTGAAACCCGGCACGGAGCAGCGATTCACGGGAAATCATGCCTTTGAATCTGCCTTGTGCATCCAGCACGGGCAGGCGTTTGATCACTTTTTCGGTCATCACGCGTATGGCATCTTCCACCGTGTCAGTTTCCTGCACAGTCACTGCACCGGTTTTCATCACATCCGCAGCCTTCATGGTCTGCAGATGCCGGCTGAGTTCCCTGTCCTTTGTCTTTTTTTCTGCAAAAGGCAGACGGCTGACAAAGTAATCCCATATTCCCTGTTTCTGAGATGAAAACGCGGACAGCAGGTTCCGATCCGAAATCATGCCCAGAAAAATGCCGTCGGCATTCACCACTGCCACACGCTGAATGTCATTGGCATCAATGAGATGCAGAACCTCTTCCGCAGGTGTGTCCGGCAGAACCGTGTGAATGTCCCGGCGCATAATGTCGGAGACAAATTTCAGATTGCCCACCAGAATGTTCTGTCTGCGGATGGCATTCCAGTCCGGCATGTTTCCTGTGATGGTGCGGAAAATGTCCATGCGCGACAGAATGCCCGTGAGTTTTCCCTGCGTGTCTGTGACAGGCAGACGTTTGAGATTTTTTTTCAGCATCACTTCCACTGCTTCAGTCAGGAGTTCATTTTCTCTGATGCAGACCGCAGCACTCATAATGTCTTTGGCTTTTTTGGCAGACAGCGACTGCAGCACGGTTTCCATGCTGTCCGGATCAGACTGCGCTAGCAGGCCCAGCCGCGCGGGCATTCCGCCCCGGTAAATCAAATCGCCCTGGGAAATGACACCCAGCGGATGCTCTTTATCATCTGTGACCGGAACCCCGGTGAAATTGGAGGAAAGCAGAAGACGGATTACATCACTGACCCGCGTGTTCAGTGACACGCTTTTGGGATCAGGCGTCATTCTGTCTTTCACCCTGAGATGACCGGGAATCAGTTTTTTCTGTGTCTTATGGCACTGCACATTCATTTCCCGGACTGCCACAATGCCGTCATTCACCATTGCCTCCAGCCCCGGCAAAGCCAGTTCTGTGTGCGCGGATGGCAGAATGACTTTGATGAGAACCGGCATGGAAAATGACATGTCCACAATGCTCTGGGTTGCAATTTCCCCGTTTTCATAACAGCCTTCAATTCCCCGGATGACCATGCAGCGCGCGGGGATTTTCAGTTCCCGGATATACTGCACAGCAGCCTCATACAGAGGTCTGCCCTGATGCCGGGCTTCCTCAGTGGAAAAGATTTCAATCATGCTGTATTTCAGAGACATGGTTTATCCCCTTGTTTTGAAAAAATATCCGGTCAGCCACATGCCTGCCAGCACCATGACCATACCCAGAACATTGTTGGCAAAAAAATTGATCAGAGCCACCGGATCCGTGCCTCTGCGTTCTGATACAACCGTTTCCAGCGCAAAGGTGGAAAACGTGGTCAGACCGCCCAGAAATCCGGTCATGAAAAACAGACGGTATGCTGTGCCGAACCACGCTGCCCGATCCGCGAGTTCAAAACAGATGCCGATGAGAAAGCATCCGGTGAGATTGGCTATCATGGTTCCGTAAGGGAAACGGGTTCCGAAATATTTGACAGCCGTGAGTGTGGTGGCGTAGCGGCACATGGAACCGATTCCTCCGCCGAGCATCACCAGCAGAAATTTCTGCACAGCATCAGGCAATACAAGAAAATCCCCGGCACGCCTGATCCCGTCTGTCAGCGCGGGCAGAAGATTCTGCAGCGAATCAGAAAAGAAAAATCGCATGGAAGTCATATCTCCCGTATCAGCGGATGATAAGCACAGGACAGTGCGCGTAGGACAGAACCCGTCTGGCAACTGAGCCGAGGAGCCATTTCTGCATGAAACTCTCTCCCCGATGTCCCATCACAATCATATCTGCCGATTCATTGACTGCCTTATACACAATCTGCTCTGCCGGATGTCCCACCACTATGTCCAGGCGGGTGACGACACAAACTGTCTCGGCTTTTTCTTTTAAAACTTTAAACCGTGTCCGGTAATATTCATCTGCACTGTCGAGAACCGCCTGTGTTTCCACAGCCATCGGCGGTTCCGGAGGACGCGCCACAGACAGCACGGTTATCAGAGCGGAATACTTCTGCGCAATATCAAGGGCAAAATCAAAGGCTTTTTCAGACTGCATGGACCCGTCATAGGCCACAAGTATTTTTTTTATCATTTACTTTCTCCTTCCGGTGCTGGCGAGGTGGTTTCAGGAAGAGCCTTTTTTTCCGGCATACCCAGCAGATG
This sequence comes from uncultured Desulfobacterales bacterium, assembly GCA_964505535.1. Classification (GTDB taxonomy): domain Bacteria; phylum Desulfobacterota; class Desulfobacteria; order Desulfobacterales; family Desulfococcaceae; genus JAABRU01. The sequence continues at coordinate 7,575 of CAZDIU010000208.1, forward strand.
CCGGGGCATGAAAAAGGCATTGGCTATGAGTGTGGGGATGACCGCGCTTCCCACCACAGCCGCGATGAGAAACGAATACTGCGCAGTGTCAATGATATGGTGCGTAAGACCGAACAGCGCGGAAATGCTGCCAAAGGTCAGCCCGGTGGACATGAGCAGCGTGGTGTACATGCCTTCCTTTCCCGGACTTTTGAAAAACTTTGTGACCGGGTACACACAGGAAAACTTGGTTGCCATTTTGCCAAGCAGCAGTATCACAAAAATGCCGGGCGCGGCAATCAGGACAGGAACCGATACAAAGGAACCCGCGCGGATAAAATAAAAAGGGGTCAGGAATCCGAAGGTAAGGGTTCTCAGTCTCCGGATCAGGAAATGATCCTTTCCCACTGTGCCTGCCAGCACCATGCCAATCATATACGCGGGCAGAACAGCCTCACTGTCTGCCCAGACCGCCAGTCCGCCCATGCCGAAAAGGCACAGGAGCAGGAATTTGGTTTCCAGTTCCGAGGGACGTCCCCCGTATTTTCTGAAAAACCGGGGCGTGAGCCAGGGCAGCACAAGGAAAACAGCAATGCTGAAACCCACAAAAATCAGGGTTTTCTGCGTAAACGGGGCAAAGATCAGTCCCAGAGCCAGAACCGTTCCCAGATCATTGATAAAACAGGCCGCCAGCACGGTTTTTCCAAAAACTGTGGTGTTCATGCCTGTTTCCAGCATGACAGCATACACCACAGCCACCGACGTGGTGGAAAGAGCCACCCCTGCCAGCCACGCTGCCTGCCAGTTCCAGCCAAGAAGATAATGGGCTATGAGCGCGCATCCCAAAAAAGGCGCAGCAAATCCGGCCAGTCCTATGCCTGTGGCTTCTTTCCATTTGAGTTTGAATACGTCCGGGTCCAGTTCCGCACCTGCCAGAAAGGTGAGAATGATGGAACCGGTTCCGGACAGAAAAACAATCCAGGGTTCATTGACTCCCAGAACCGTTTTGCTGATCAGCGCACCCATGACAAGCTGGGCAACGGTTCCCACCACAATTTCAGACAGCGCGGTGGCAATGCGCAGCCACAGGGAAAGCAGGGTTGCAATCAGTGCCAGTCCCAGCCACAGGGATGCAAGAAACCAGGTTTCACTCATACAGACTCCCCTCTGTTTGACAGTGGATCAAATCCGTTTTTTCCCAGTCAGCGGTTTTGATCCACTCCTGCATGATCAGTTTGAATTTTACAGCATCAAAAACTGAATTTTTTTAAAAAATTCAGTTTTTTGATGCTCTGTTTTTTTATAAAGTTTCAGTCTGGTGCCGGTACTGCATGAGTCTGGCAGTCAGATCATCTATCACCGAAAGCCTGCCGGAAATCTCGGAAAGTTTTTCCGAAACCTGCTGCTCACTCTGTGTTTTAAGCCCCACAGCCCGGTTCAGAGCCTCCCGGATGCCGGAAAGTGTGAGGTCTGTTTTTTCATTGAGACTTTTGCGGAATTCCTTTGTGGTTGCCTCGGTCCGGCGCACCAGATCATAGCGCACCCTGCCGCAGTGACTGTCAAACCGGTCTTCAACAATTGCCTTCATGCGGCTGAGAATGATGCCTTTGGCTGCAAACACAGGCAAAGCCGAGCGCACAGAAAGATGAATAAAGTCAATGACACCCGGATCCTCCTTGAGAAGAAAGTAAAAATCGCTTTTTGTGCTGAATTTTTCCACAGCAGTGAAGGGTTTGAGACTGATTTCAAAAACATCTGCCGCAAGCCGCACAATGCTTTCAATAATCTGATTGGTATGGTTTGCCAGTTCCAGATAAATGCCTTCCAGAATTTCCGCTGTCTTTTCCGCCTCCCGGTTCCGCATAGCGGTGAACACTCTGCGGATTTCGTCATATACCCATGTTTCCATCTCTTTTTCAAGTGCATGACTGCCCAGACCTGCGGAAAGTTTTTCTGAAAACACGGTTTCCATATTTTTCAGCAGTTCAGGCAGACTGGTTTTTTTGAACTCTCCGATGCCCTCCTCAAGGGAGCGGAAGAGTTTTTTCAACTGACCGTCCAGAATAAAACCTTTCTGATCCCGCTCTTTCTCAATGACACCGGCTTTTTCCTCAAACCGGCTGATTTTTTTCTTCAGTTCATCAAGGGAAAGTCTGGCTGCCTCCTGCTCAACACGGCAGGCAACGGTTTCATCGGAAATATGGCGCAGAAGAGAGGAAATCACAGAATTGAGAAGAGTTTTGCCTTTTTCATGAAAGAGGAATTTTTTTAACTCTTTTTCAAAAACCGGAAATCCGGAATGTTCCAGCGACCCGGTATCGCTTTTTGCTTTTCCCTGCAAAGCCAGACGCGCGGAAACCGGATACACCGGAAAGACTCTTCCCAGATGTTTTCTGATGACTTCCTTTGTAAAGTCAATTGCCTCGGACATGTCCTTTTCCTCCACCAG
>CAZDIU010000209.1:0-9986 GCA_964505535.1 uncultured Desulfobacterales bacterium
GCAGGCCAGACCCCGCTGACGTTGCGTCTTCCCTATACCTACCGGCAGATAAGCCTTGTCCGGAATCAGTATAAGGAGGAAGGGGGGGAAAAAAAGATTCTGAATCGCAAAATCCGGTTTGAGGATGTTCCGGCTCCGGGTTCCCACAGCCTGCAGTTCAGTGCAGCCGGATACCATGATCTTTTTATGACAGTGGAAATTCCCTCTGAAAAAAAGGGACTGAATGTCTCTCTGCGGCAGAAAACAGGGATACATTACCCCATTGAGTGCACACTGAAAATTATCGCGCCGCTTTCTTTTTTCCCCGAACTTTCAAAAATCATAGGGGAAAACGCCATATCTCCCGGCATGGAGAAAGAGGCGCCCGCTGCCTTTGGGCCGGATTTGCATCAGCAGACCTTCTCCTTTACGGCAAAGGACACACAGGCATTGGATCGCATTACGCACAGCCTTTATGCCGAGGCCAGGAACCGTCAGATTTTTTTCACTGTGACGGATGCCAAAACACAGGCAGCTTTTTCCGCAAATCCCTCCAGAGAATTCCGTGCAGTCTGGATCAGTTATCTGGACTGGCCCCGCAATGAAACCGATCCCCAGCGGCAGCTGCAGCAGTTGACGCAAATGCTGGATGAATTGCAGGCTTTGCATATCAATGCCATACTGTTTCATGTCCGGGTGGAATGTGACGCGTATTATCCCACCAGTCTTGCACCCTGGGCCCGTTTTCTCACGGGACAGCAGGGACGGGATCCGGGCTATGATCCGCTGGCCTTTGCTGTCAGCGAAGCGCACAGACGGGGCATGGAACTTCATGCCTGGCTCAATCCCTATCGTGCCAGAATGTCCCAGAAATGCAGATCGTCTTCCTCTGCCAGTCATGTCACCCGCACCAGACCGGACTGGATGCTCAATTTCCGCTGGCCCGGAGCCTGCTATGAAATGCTGAATCCCGGACTTCCGGAGGTAAGAGATCATCTTGTGCGCGTGGTGCGGGAAATTGTGGAAAAATATGATGTGGACGGCATTCATTTTGATGACATGTTTTATCCCTACCCGGTGAGCGGATTTTCCGGCATACAGCATGAGGACATGGCAACCTTCCGCAAATACGGGGCAGGCCGCAGTATCGGGGACTTGCGCAGGCACAATGTCAATGAACTGGTCAGTTCAGTGAATGCAGCCGTCAAATCCGCAAAACCCCATGTGCGTTTCGGCATAAGCCCTTTCGGCATCCGCAAATCCGGAGAGGCGGACAGGGGCATGGATGCGTATCAGAGCATTTACTGTGATGCACTGGCCTGGCTGGACAACAGAAGTGTGGATTATCTGGCTCCCCAGTTGTACTGGAAAAGAGGCGGAAGACCGGATTACACAAACCTGCTCAACTGGTGGGCGCAGAAAGTCAGTGAGGCCGGACGCCATCTGTATCCGGGGCAGATTGTTTTTTATGTGGAAGCAGATGCCGGATGGTCAAATTCGGACAAATCCGGAAACAAACCCGAATCCGCTGATGAGATTATCGGACAGGTTGACCTGAACCGCAATTCGCGCAATGCGAGTGTGCTGGGCAATTCCTTTTATCGTGCCATCAACAAAGATGATTTTCTCCTCGGGCCGGAGAATCTGAAAAAACAGCTTGCGGACGGATTTTATGCAACACCCGCGCTGCCGCCTGCCATGCCCTGGCTGGATCAGACAAAACCCGCGCCGCCTGCCAATCTGCATTTGCAAAAGGGAGAGGACGGCATTTCTGTTTTCGCATGGGAGGATCCCAATCCCAATGTGATCCGCTATGCCATCTACCTGCAATACCGGGAAAATCCAAATTCCGAAACAGAAGAAAATGCTGCCGGACTCATTGCTGTCACAGGGGAAAAACAGTGGAAAATTCCAAAGCAACTCAATCTGCAGCAAGGCGATCTCCTCTCCGTCACAGCAGTATCAAGAAACAATGTGGAAAGCGGCATCAGCACATGGCTGCGAACAGGTGAAATATCCTCTCCATAGTTCATGAAAAAGAGGGTGATTTCTGAAAATAAATGTCCCTGTTCAGTCATCTGAACAATTTGGCAGTGGTTCAAGTTCGCTGACAAATCCCCTTCCCCGGCGGGAGGGGAAAACACATGTTTTCCCCCTGCCCCTCCCTCAAGGGAGGGGAGACCGTGATCAACGGATTTGGCCCACTGTCAAAAATTTGACAACTTTTGGAACGTTGTCAAATCTGAGGGGATGTTCTTTTCCGGAAATCGCCAAAAAGAGCGGCGTATCACATAAAACAGACGGAACAGCATTTTTTTATTGATATTTTTTACAGATCAATATACAAAGGGGAGTTTTTGAGTGTGAACACAGTGGAAAAAAGCTGAAAATCGGGGGAAGGGTTTATGATACAGTTTTTTCAGCCAGGGGTCAGATGTTTTTTATGCACTTTTCTGTAACACTTTGAATATATAAAAAATGCGGGCCGAATCATGGCTCCCGCAACTTAAGCAGGGAGGCCGGATATGAAAAGAGTGTTTATCCTCTGTCTTATGCTGACGATTCTGAAGCCCTGGATTTCTGTGGCTGAAGATTCGCCTATAGGAAAAACAAAAACCGGCAGGGGCGATGTCTCTGTCATCCGGGGCGGCAAAGAAATCCCCGTTGCCATTGGCGACAAACTTTACCAGAATGACATCATACGCACGGGAGCAGACAGTTCCGTGGGGATTATTTTCGAGGACAACTCGATTATATCCCTGGGCCCGAAAAGCGAAATAGCAATTGAGAACTATGTGTTTGTGCCCCGGGATGGCATGTTTTCCATGATTGGACGCATACTCAAAGGCACTGTGTCCTATATATCCGGCATCATATGCAGGCAGTCGCCGGAAGCAGTGAAACTGGAGACGCCTGACGCGACAATCGGTATTCGCGGAACACAGGTTCTTGTCAGGGTGGAAGAAAAATAATCCTTGTTTCTGCGCCCTGCAACAGGCCATCTGTAACCTTTCTTTTTATCAGCCAATCCATAGGAATGAGGCGAATATGAAAAAAATGGTATTCACAATAGTCAGTGCCGGTCTTGTTTTGCTTTCAGCAGGCTGCGGCCCAAAAAATCTGTTTGTGCTGATCCCTGACCCTGACGGCAATGTCGGACAGATGGAAGTGACGACTGACGGAGGAAAACAGGTGCTGACCGGAGCAAATCAGTCGGTGCAGGTAAAGGATCGGAAGTCAGCGCCAAGTCAGATAACCGTGCTCAGTGACGAAGCGATCCGTTCCACCTTTTCCGATGCGCTGGATGCACAGCCGCGGCCGCCTGCAACCTTCATCCTCTACTTTCTCAAGGATTCAAATGAGCTGACTGCTGAATCCAATGCCCTTCTTTCCCAGATTATTCAAAGCATCGAAAAAAAAAATTCCAAAGATATTGTCATATCAGGACATTCTGACACAGTGGGTTCAAACGAATACAACTACAGGCTGTCCCTTGATCGGGCTAAAGTGCTGGCTGACATCCTGGTGGCAAAAGGCGCTGTTTCTGACTGTATCACCATCACTTCACATGGAGAAGGAAACCCTCTTGTCAAAACAGCGGATGATGTTGAGGAACCAAGAAACCGAAGGGTTGAGGTGGTGATAAAGTAACAGGCCCATTGCTGTCACAATGTTATTCATGAAAAAAGAATCGGACAGACTTTCAACTTGCAATTTCGGCAACCTTATTGTTACCGGCAGGTCAGGAAGGATTTCTATTCTTCTTTGGGGGCTTTTGTCCACCCTGTTTTTCTGCGTTCTCTTCTCATTCAAACCTGACATTCTCCAACAGTTCGATTTTATAAATTATAACCTGCTTCTCAGAAATTTCCCGAACAACTGCGCCAGCACCAGACTGGCAATTGTTGACATTGATGAGAAAAGCCTGGCCCGCTATGGACAGTGGCCCTGGCCCCGTTATCGGCTGGCTGAACTGTTTGACAGAATTGCAGACATGGAGCCTTCTGCCATATGCCTTGACATGATTTTTCCTGAACCCGACAACACTTCTGCGGCACGGATGCTCAAAGATATTGGTGACGCCTATCATCTTAACCTTGCAGTTGATCAAATTCCCAGTGAACTGCGTGACAACGATCTGATCCTTGCCGCAAGTCTGTCCCGGGGTCCCTTTGTCCTCGGCAGCAAATTCCACTTCAGCACACAGATAACAAGCTCGGATCACTGTGTTCTGCATCCCGTCAATATTGCGTTTATGCAGAATACAAAGGAAAAAAACGGAAATACAGGGATTCCGGAAAGCAGCGGGGTTCTGTGCAGTTTGGCAGTGCTCTCAGAAAAGGCCGGGGCTTCAGGTTTTCTTAATTTCAGTCCTGATCCGGATGGAATGCTGAGGCGCATACCACTGCTCATTCAATACAGGGATGAGGTCTACCCCAGTCTGGCCCTTGCCACAGTTCTCAAACTTGAGGAAACCGGCAATCTCCTTCTGAAAAAAGAAGGAAACACCCTGCACACCATCAATTACAATGGCACTTCTGTGCCTGTTGATCCGCACGGCCAACTGCTGATCAAATTTCGGGGCCCGAAAAGGAAATATGACTGCATATCAGCAGCAGACATTATGGCTGGCAGTGTTTCCTCAGAACAACTGCAGAGAAGAATCGTTTTTGTGGGAACCTCCGCATCCGGGCTGAAAGACACATTCGCCACCCCCTTTGATCGCACCCTGCCGGGAATAGAGGTGCATGCCAATATTGTTGACAATCTGCTGAGCCGTGACTTCATCTCTGTGCCTGGCTGGACCAGCGGCCTGATTCTGCTGCTTGTTCTGGTTTCCGGTCTGGCATTGACGCTGTCTGTCGGATTCAGAAGTGCTGCCTTCTGCTTTCCTGTCATGCTGCTCTTTGTTGCCGGACTGTGGATTGTGACGCAGCAGATTTTTTTTCGCACGGGTCTGTTTGCAGGCACGGCATTTCCCATTGCATCTGTTTTCTCCAATTATGTTTTTCTGACTTTCCTCAAATACCGGTTTGATCACAGGCAGGCGGAAGAGGCCTTGAAAAAAAGTGAAGCCAGGTTCCGGACACTCTTCAAAAAAGCTCCCATTCCCATGTGTTATATTTCTTTGGACGGAAAAATCCTTGATGTGAATGACAGCCTGACAGAGTCAATGGGATACACAACTGATGATCTGCCAACCCTGGAGCAGATATGGAAGCTTTCTTTCACCGGTTCTGACCTGAAAAACCCTATCACATCAACATCGATAGCGGATCTCAAAAGCGCTGTCACCGGCAATTCAGATGTGGAATCCATTGAATGTCCTGTGTTTTGCAGAAATGGAACCCGGCGCATCATGGTTATCCGAACCAGAGTGCTCGGAGACAGCATCATTGTAAGTTTTTTTGATATTACCGAGCGCAGACGGGCTGAAGAGGAACGGGAAAAACTGCGGGAGCAATTGCATCAGTCACAGAAGCTGGAGGCGGTCGGCATCCTTGCCGGAGGAGTGGCCCATGATTTCAACAATATGCTGGGAGCCATTATGGGATATGCCGAGATTGCCAAACATGATATGGACTCTGCAAATCCGTTTCGCAAAAATCTTGACAGGATTCTTGACGCTGCCCGGCGCTCTGCCAACCTCACCCGTCAACTGCTGGTTTTTGCCCGGAAACAGACCATTGAGCCGGTTGTGTTTGACGTCAGCAGGGCAGTGGAATCCATTCTTAAAATGATAGGGCGGATCATCGGGGAAAACATCGAGCTGATCTGGCAGCCTGGTAAGGGGCCCAGCACTGTCCGAATGGACCCTTCCCAGTTTGACCAGATTCTGATCAATCTGTGCGTGAATGCAAGGGATGCCATTGCAGATGTGGGCAGGATCACCATTGAAACAGGCACTGTTTTTTTTGACAGGGCTTACTGTGCCTCCCATGCCGGGGCTGTGCCCGGGCACTATGTGCTGCTTTCTGTCAGTGACAATGGCTGCGGCATGGACAAAGAGACACTGAACCATATCTTTGAGCCCTTTTTCACAACCAAGGTCCCGGGCCGGGGAACAGGTATGGGCCTGGCCACTGTATATGGCATTGTAAAGCAAAACCGGGGGGTTATCAGTGCAGAGAGCGAGCCGGGGAAAGGAAGCGCTTTCAGAATCTGGATTCCCCTGAACCGCGACAAAGCTGCAACAGCAGAACAGGAAGAGGTTGAGGATGTTCCCCGAAGCCGGGGCGAGACCATCCTCATTGCAGAGGATGACCCGACTCTTCTGGAAATGGGAATGGCAATGTTGCAAAATTTGGGTTATTCTGTTATATCAGCAGCTGCACCAAATGAGGCAATTCGCATAGCCAAAGAAAACAAATCCGAAATTGATCTGCTCATCACGGATGTAATAATGCCGGAGATGAATGGCCGGGAACTGGCTGAACGGCTTCAGGCCATTCGGCCAAAGATGAAACATCTTTTTATGTCCGGTTATACAGCCGATATTATTGCGCACCAGGGGGTATTGGATGAAGGTCTGAATTTCATACAAAAGCCCTTCTCGATGAAAGATATGGCTGTCAAGGTTCGTCAGGTATTGGGATAAAAGGCGAGACAGTCGGAATACTTTGGAAAACAACTCAGACAGATTGCTCCTCACGGATTGCCGTTCAGCCTGTCATTGCATGAAAAAATACATTTGAATATCATATACAGGGAAATTACACCACAATGGAATCAAGAGTTCTTACAGGAGAGCATTTCATCAACGGGGATGAGGCCTGCGCGGAAGGAGCCATTGCCGCAGGCTGCCGCTTTTTCGGGGGTTATCCCATCACTCCGGCCACCGAAGTGGCAGAGCATATCTCGGAAAGACTGCCCAAAGTCGGGGGCGTGTTCATTCAGATGGAAGACGAAATTGCAGCCATCACCTCGGTGCTGGGCGGCGCGTGGACAGGGGCAAAGTCCATGACTGCCACATCCGGCCCGGGTTTCAGTCTGATGATGGAAAGCATCGGGCTGGCAGTGGTCACGGAAACCCCCTGCGTGATTGTCAATGTCCAGCGTGCCGGCCCTTCCACAGGTCTCCCCACACAGGGCGCGCAGGCAGATATGATGCAGGCCAGATGGGGTTCCCACGGGGATTATGAAATCATTGCCATTGCGCCTGCCTCGCCGCAGGAGATGTTTGATCTCACCATCACGGCCTTCAATCTGAGTGAAAAATACCGGACGCCGGTGCTGATTATGTCTGATGAGATTGTGGGGCATATGAGTGAAAAGGTGATCATTCCCCCCGCGGAAAAGATCAAAACCCTGTCCCGGCCCAAACCTTTGGGAAAAAAAGACAAATTCAGACTTTACAAACCCGGCCCCAATGGTGTGGCTCCCATGCCGAGCATCGGAGACGGCTACAATGTTCATGTCACAGGACTGACCCATGATGAAAAAGGGTACCCGGTCATGTCGGTGGATACGCAGAAGGAGATGATTCACCGGATTTTGTCCAAGATTCGCACCAATCTGGATGATATTCTCATGACCGAATCCTACCGGCTGGAAGATGCGGACATTGTTCTTGTTTCTTACGGTGTTTCCTCCCGCACCAGTTACACGGCAGTGGATGAGGCCCGTGAAATGGGCATGAAGGTGGGACTCCTGCGTCTGATTACGGTATGGCCTTTTCCGGAAGAGAAAATCCGCAGTCTCGCTCAGCGGGTGAAAGGCTTTGTCACTGTGGAAATCAATATGGGACAGATCTGCCGGGAAGTGGAACGGTGCGCCGGGGGCAAAGTTCCGTCCTATCTGGTCGGACATCCGGGCGGAACCGTGATTTCTCCCGATGATGTGCTGGCCCTTCTCAAGGAGAAATTCTGATTATGACCCAAAACCCTGACAAAAAAATTACACAGGCTGTCGCTCATCCTCTGGAAGACTTGGTGCGCATGGACCGGATTCCCCATATCTGGTGTTCCGGATGCGGCATCGGTTCGGTTTTCACTTCCTGCCTCACGGCCATCAAACAGACAGGCATTCCCTACAATCAGTTTGCAATGGTGTCCGGCATTGGGTGTTCGGGGCGCGGAGCCGGATACATCAATGTGGATTCCTTTCACACCACCCACGGGCGTGCCATTCCCTTTGCCACGGGAATCAAAATGGCAAATCCGGACATCAGGGTGATTGTGTTTTCCGGAGACGGGGATTTGTTTGCCATCGGCGGCAACCATTTCATCCATGCAGCCCGGCGCAATATGGATCTCACTGTCATCTGCGTCAACAATCTGACCTATGGCATGACCGGCGGACAGGTGGCCGCCACAACGCCGCACAAGGCAAAATCCTCCACCACTGCGGCAGGAAATCCCGAAACCCCTTTCAATCTGCCCCTGCTGGCCTATGCTTCCGGAGCCACATATATTGCCCGCTGGACTATGCTTCATGCGCGGGATTTGGCAGATTCCATTGCAGAAGCCATCAAACGCCGGGGATTTTCCTTTATTGAGGTGCTGTCTCCCTGTCCCATCAATTACGGCAGACGCAACAGGGAAAAATCTCTGGACACCCTGAAAAAATACCATGAAAAAACCATTATCAAAAACGGAGCGGATTTCAGGGAACTGGATATTGACTACAGCCGCGGGGTGATTCTGGGAAAATTTCTGGAAATCGATAAACCCACCCATGACGAGGTGTACAGGCGGATGTACTTCCCGAAGGGAACTGAACAATGAATTCATTCAACATGGAGAACGATGAATATTGATTTGAACAACCCGCAGACTCTCTATGTCATTGCAGGTGCGGTTTTCTGTCTCACAGGACTGATCCTGTGGCGAATGCTGCGGAAAGAACGTGATCCGCTGCCGGAACCTGAGCCCAACTGCATATGGCACTGTGAAGTTGCAAAAGTTGACAAAATTTATGACGGAGACACCTTTTTTGCGCATGTGAAGGGACACAAACCCATTGACGGAAAACCTGTGGGCATTCGCGTACGGGGAGTTGACACTCCGGAAATGAAAGACAAACGTCCCGCTGTGAAAAAAAAGGCCGAGCAGGCAAAAGCTCTGGTGGAGGCAGAATTTGCATCGGCACGCAAAATTCATCTCTACAATGTCAATATGAATGACAAATACGGACGAATGCTTGCAACTGTATTCTGTGACCGAAAGGATCTGGCAAAAATGCTGATTCGGAAAAAACTGGCCAAATCCTATGACGGCGGGACGAAAAAGGCATGGAAATAATTCAGTGTTCAGTTGTCAGTTATCAGAAGATACAGCGGGTGCTGAATACCGGATACTGGTCACTGGCAACTGATAATTGTTCACTGTTTCACTGATAACTGACAACAAGGAGACAGAATGACCCCCTTTGAACTGGTCAGCACCATTGACAAAGAAATCTCCGCATACACCCCAAAACTGTCTGCGGCCATCAACAAGGCACTTCTGTTTCACGGCGAGGGCAGTTCTCTGATTCTGCCCGGAAGTGGAAAAGATGAGGGGTTTTCTTTTGAGGAAAGAGAGCGGATTAAAGTCAAAAAAAATGAATCTGATCTGATACTTATGAAAATTATGGATGCTGCCGCACTCATAGAGCAGCACTCTTCCTGGCGTCTGATTGCAGATACCAGACCTGCGGATAAGGATGGCAATATGGAATTCCGCTATACCCTGTTCCGGGAAAAACGGCTGGCATAGATTCGCAATTATCTTTTTTTCACCCTGATCCGGGGAAATTTCCTCTTTGAACAGGGATAAAAGAGATGTTGACGCAGCCCCCCACTGCCGCCTTTTAAAGGGGAGATGAAAAACAGGATAGTGTCACCTTTGATACTGCTCACAGCGGGGATGCCCCCTGTACGCCTTTCAGAAAGACGGTCAGACACGGGGGCCACCGCTTTTTTTCCATCAGCATAAGAAATTCCGCTGTTTTTTCAGCCCCCGGCACACAACCACCAGCAAATAATACCGATTCCCCACTGAGAATGCGCTTTGTTCGGATCGTCT
>CAZDIU010000210.1:0-9978 GCA_964505535.1 uncultured Desulfobacterales bacterium
AGCAGAACAGGCAGAGTAATCAGGCCCCCGCCTCCGGCAATGGAATCCACAAAGCCGGCTGCCAGTCCGGTGACAAACAGCAGGATGATGATTTCCGGGGACATGGCAAAAGAGGACACATCAACAGGAGACATACCAGAAACTTTCCTTTCCAAATGAACTGTTTTTTCCTTCTGAATAACTGATAGTGTTCAGTTATTTCAAAAAAATCAGGAAGTTAACCAAGTCACCACAAATTTTCGGGTGTGAAGTTTTCATAAAAACCGGATTTTTCCGAAAAAAATCCGGTTTTTTTACACCTGAAAACTTTCGGTTGGGCAGTTATTTTTTTCACCGTCATTCCCGCGAAAGCCGGAATCCGGTATTTTCAACTGATTCCGGATACCAGTTTTCACCGGTATGAGGGAACTTCATAACATCCGTGAATAAATCACATTGATCCGAAAAACAATATGAAATATAAAAAACTGTGATTTTTTCTGCCCACCGGATTTTTTTCGCATACAGACATACGGTTTACTTTTTGCCGTTTTTCCGTTATGGTAGGCAGAATTCTTTTCGTTATTTCCTGTGAATTGTTGACATAAAAATCTGTTTCTGTTGAGTCACTTTTCTGACTCAACCCAATTTTTGAGATACAGGATGAAAAAAATGAACACAGAACACGAGCAGATCGAATTTGATGCGGTTTTTGCAGGCGCGGGGCCTGCGGGACTGGCCGGAGCCATCCGTCTGAAACAGCTTGCAGCGGAACAGAACAGGGAACTTGAAGTGGCGGTGATTGAAAAAGGAGCGGAAATCGGTTCCCATGCACTCAGCGGCGCGATTCTCAATCCCATTGCACTCAGAGAACTGATTCCGGATTACAGGGAAAAAGGCTGTCCCATTGAGGCAACTCTCCGGGATGATGAATTTTATTATTTGGGCCCGGACTGGCATATGCCCATTCCGTTTGTGCCAACATACATGCACAGCAAAGGCTTTCATGTTGTCAGTCTTTCCCAGTTCACCCGGTGGCTGGGGCAGATTGCAGAAGAATTGGGCGTTAATCTCTTTCCGGGCTTTGCGGGAACCCAGGTGCTTTTCGCACCGGACGGAAAAACCGTGACCGGCATCCGCACCGGAGACAAGGGACTGGACAAAAACGGAAATCCCAAGGCAAACTTTGAACCCGGTGTTGACATCATGGCAAAAATCACGGTGTTTGCCGAAGGCGCCAGAGGCAGTCTGGTCAAATCCGTTGCGGACAGACTTGGCCTGTTTTCCGGCAGGATGCCCCAGATATTTGAAACCGGAATCAAGGAAGTGATTCAACTGCCGGAGAAAAATTATTTTTCTTCCAGCAGGGGAAATGACATGCATTTCGCGGGCTATCCCCTGGGATTTGACACACCCGGCGGCGGTTTTATCTATGAAATGAAGGAAAACCGGATTGCCATTGGTTATCTCACTGCGCTTTGCTATGAAAATCCCCTGATCGATCCCTATGAGGAGTTCCTGAAATTCAAGCAGCATCCCTTTGTGGCCAGTATCATCAAAGACGGAAAAGTGCTTGAACAGGGTGCAAGAACCGTTTCGACAGGCGGATATTTTTCCATGCCGAAACTGGCAGTTGACGGAGCCATGTTCATCGGCGGTTCTGCGGCCATGCACAATGCACCCGCACTCAAGGGCATTCACATTGCCATGAAATCCGGAATGCTGGCTGCCGAAGCCTGCATGAGCGCTCTGAAAAATGGAAAATTTGATGAGCAGAGTCTGGAGGAATATCCCCGGCTTTTCAAACAAAGCTGGGCTGCAAAAGAAATGCTGGAAGGCAGAAATTTTGCACAGGGACTTGCCAAAAAAGGTGTGCTGAAACTGCTGTATCTGGGTTCGCAGTATTTCACCAAAGGCCGGGGTCTGCGGGATTTCATGTCCGCAGAACCGGACAGTGCCACACTGAAGCCGCTGAACAAATGCCGCAGGCCTTACTGGGTGGATCCCAAATCCATAGACAATGTGCTGCATGTGGACAAACTCACGGGCGTGTATCTGTCCAAAACCATGCACAGGGAGGATCAGCCTTCCCATATCCTGATTCATGACAGAGACTTGTGCATCCGAGAATGCTATCCCAAATACGGCAGCCCCTGCACGCGTTTCTGTCCGGGCAGTGTGTATGAAATCGAAACACAGGGAGACAGTGTGAAACTGAAACTCAATCCTTCCAACTGCCTGCACTGCAAAACCTGTGACATCAAGGATCCCTTTGGCAATATCACCTGGACCTGTCCCGAAGGCGGGGAAGGGCCGGGATACACCATGGCCTGATTTTTTGATATGTCACTGCAACAACCGGATTTTTTTTCGGAAAAATCCGGTTTCTGCAATGAACAGATGCAAGAGTCTCAGAAGCACAAAAACCTGATTTTTTGGAAAAATCCGGTTTTTAAAAAGATGTGAAAAAGTCTCTGTGTTTTCTGTGGGAAATAATTAACCAATCAGCATAACTCACAAAAGATATTTCCGGATTCAACCGGCACAAAGAGAGGTGGGCATGGAAGCAGCGACAGCACCGATCAGAACCCCGCAGCCTCCTGTTTTTCCGGCAACGGCTTTTCATTTTCCGGAAACACCGGAAACAGAAGATGACGCGGAAATCATTTACCCGGAATCAGACGGAGAACCTATGGGAGAGACAGGGTTTCATGTCAGGGCCTCACTGGATTTGTACGGGTCCCTGCGCGAGTTTTTCAGCCAGCGCAAAGATGTGTATGTGGCAGCGGATATGTTTTTCTATTATGAAAAGGGAAATCCCAAAGCCTGCAAGGCCCCGGATGTGATGGTCATTTTCGGATGCGGAAATCAGGAACGCAGGACGTACAAACTTTGGGAGGAAAAAATCTGTCCGAGTGTGATCTTTGAAGTCACCTCCAAGTCCTCCATGATGGATGATATGGTTGTAAAACCCATGCTCTATGCCTCTCTGGGTGTGCGGGAGTATTTTCTTTTTGATCCTCTTGATGAATACATGGAAATTCCTCTGGCCGGTTTCCGCCTGTATGAACGGGATGACAACCGCATTCTTCCGGATGAGGAAGGCCGTCTGTACAGCAAAGAACTGGACGCGTTTCTGAAACGGGAAAATGAATATATCCGGGTCATAGATGCAAAAACCGGAAAAGCGGTTCCTTCCCTGCATGAAGCCCTGTCCATTGCGCAGCAGGAAGCGCGGAAAGCTCTTCAGGAGCGGGAGCGGGCAGAAAGACTGTCAGCCCGTCTGCGGGAACTTGGTATAGACCCGGAGCATGTGTAATACCGATTCCCCATTGAAAAGACACCTGTAGGCAGGCAAAAACAAGTTTTCGCGTGTTCAAAAAACCGGATTTTTTTGAAAAACCCGGTTTTTCGGAAAAATTTATACCCGAAAGTTTATGCGGATTTATACCGATTCTCCATTGATTTGATATGATGCTTTCCGCACAGGCGAACGTTTTCGGGTATTCAAAAAACCGGATTTTTTGAAAAATCCGGTTTTTCTGAGGAATCAGCAGAAAATATTATATAACTTCAACAGCGAGTTGGTATTACGCAAGTGCGCAAGGTGAGTTCCATAATTTTTTCTCCAGAGAACCAGTGACATCAAATGAAACTCAATCCCCTGACTTTAAAAAAAATAAGGCGTTTTCAGTCCATCCGGCGGGGATATTTTTCCCTGATTCTTTTTGTGCTGATGATCCTCTTTTCCCTTTCGGCCGAGATGTTCATCAACAGCCGGGCGCTGATTGTCTGTTACAATGGCCGATATTATTTTCCCACATACGGGCAGATGATTCCGGGAAAAAACTTTGGACTGGACTATGATTATGAAACCAATTACCGGAACCTGAAACAATATTTTGTTCAGGAGGGAAAAGGCAACTGGGTGCTGCTTTCCCCGGTTCCCTACAACGCGTATGAAAATGATCTCAAAGACGACGCGTTTCCCCCTTTTCCCCCTTGTCTGAAAACCCGGCATTTTCTGGGAACCGACGCGGTGGGACGGGATGTGCTGGCCCGGCTGGTTTACGGTTTCCGCATTGCCATATTTTTTTCCCTGGGACTGCTCGCGGCCGATTATCTGATTGGCATCAGCATCGGCTGCGCGATGGGATATTTTGGCGGAAAATTTGATCTTTTTTTTCAGCGTATCATTGAAATCTGGTCCAATGTTCCCTTTCTCTATGTGATCATTATCATATCCTCCATTGTTTCCCCCAGTTTTCTCATGCTGATTCTTATCATGGCTTTTTTCGGATGGATTGGCATGACCTGGACCATGCGCACTGTCACCTACAAAGAAAAGGCCAGGGAATATGTTCTTGCAGCCAGGGCTATGGGCGCTTCGGATTTCCGGATTATCTTCAGACATATCATTCCCAATACCATTGCCATTATTGTCACCTACGCGCCGTTTTCCGTGTCCGGCGGCATTGTGGCCCTGACCTCTTTGGATTATCTGGGATTCGGACTTCCTCCGCCCACCCCAAGCTGGGGAGAACTGCTGCAGCAGGGCTGGGCCAATATGAGTGCATGGTGGATTGCCGGTTCCGTGATTGCTGCCATGATTGTAACCCTGATTACCGTGACCTTCATCGGTGAAGCTGTGCGGGAAGCCTTTGATCCAAAACTGCATACCGTGTATGACAGTTTTTAAAAAAACAGGTTCTTCAATCTGTTTTGTGGAACACTGGATTCCGGCTTTCGCCGGAATGACGTCATGCCTGCAAAAGCAGGCATCCGGAAAAATTTTCCACAAAAATCCTTGAAGAACCAAAAGTGTCTCTCATGAACTGATTTGATCCACTGCCATTCTGTGATTTCACTTTCACAGAAAAACCGGATTTTTTGAAAAAATCCGGTTTTTTGCAGTCACGGATTCAAAATTGAAAAGACACTGCAAAAACACAACTTTTCACCAAAATCTGATGCCCGGAAAAAAATCCGAACAGATTGATATTATTTAGGAGTTACGCAGTTGCCTGAAAAAGTAACTGATAAACCCTAAGGGTCTTAAAGACCCTTAGGGTTTTATCTGGTCAACTGCATAACTCCTAATTATTATAGAAAAAAAATATCATGAAAGAAGAAAATGAAATGCGTCTGCAAAAATTTCTTTCCACAGCAGGGATCTGCTCCCGGCGCAGGGGAGAGGAATGGATAAAATCCGGCAGAATCAGCGTAAACGGTCAGGTGGTAACGGTTCTTGGCACTAAAATAGACCCGGAAAAAGACCGGGTGGAATGTGACGGAAAATCGGTTCAGCTTCGGACCGAACTGATTTACATTGCCCTGAACAAACCCGCGGGTTATGTGAGCACCTGTGAACAGGCCGGAGAAAAAATTGTGCTTGATCTCATTGACATTCCGCAGCGGGTGTATCCGGTCGGGCGTCTGGACAGGGATTCCACCGGACTGCTGCTGCTGACCAATGACGGGGATTTGCATCTGCGGCTCTCCCATCCCTCGTTTGATCATGAAAAGGAATATGAGGTCATTGTCGGGCAGCCCATCAGCGATGACGCGCTGCACCGGATGGAAAAAGGTCTGCTTCTGAATGGAACCATGACCCGTCCGGCCAAAATCCGCAGGCTTTCCCCCAAGTCCTTCCGCATCACCCTGCAGGAAGGCCGGAATCGCCAGATCCGGCGCATGGTGGGAAAAGTGGGCGGTTATGTTGTCGGCCTCAAACGCATCCGCATGTCCGGCATTCACTTGGGAAATCTGCCTGAAGGCAAATGGCGACATCTCACGGAAAAAGAGAAAAAAGGGCTGCTTGGCATTCTGACAGAGCAGCAAGAAAATCATTCTCATGGGCATTGACTTTGACACGGAAAACCGCAATGTGAGGGAATGGAAAATTGCCTGAAATAAAATCAAAAGGGTTCTGTGATGAAAATTTCTATCCGTATGGACAGCCAAGCGCAGGAAAACCGGCGCAGGGTTTTTGTGGATGATCTGCTTTCCCATCATCTCACAGATGAAGAACTGCTGACCGTGCAGAAAGAGGCGGGAAAGGCATTCTGGAAAAGCGATCCGGCAGCAGGAGCGCAGATCGGCACGCAGCTTTTTGACCTGCTCAACGGTTCCGGCAGAAAACTGGAATCCCTTGTGAAGGAGGCATACCGAATCGGGGAGCCTTTGGAACTGTATCTGGATATTCCCTATGAATTCAGTGCGCTTCCCTTTGAACTGCTGTGTCATGATAAAGCATTTGTGCTTCAGAATGCTTATCCTCCGGTGCATCTCATTCGCCATATCAGCGGAAGAAACCGGGGAAAACTGAATCACCCAGAAAAACGTCCGCTCAATATCCTTTTCATGGCATGTTCTCCCACAGACCTGCCCGCGCACCATGTTTTGCAGTTTGAAAAAGAGGAAGAGCGGATTCTGTCCGCAACGGAAAAACTGTCCGCAGACCTTGTGATTGAGGATTCCGGCTCCCTTTCCGGACTTTCGGACGCGCTCATTGAAGGTGGCGGCAGGTATGACATGGTTCACATCACCGGACATGCCAATATTGAACACGGAATCGGGCCTGTGTTTTATATGGAAGATGAGATCGGCAGACTGGATAAGGTGACACCGGAGCGGCTGTGGGAAACCCTGCGGGATTTTCCGCCCCGTGTGCTGTTCCTGTCCGGGTGCATGACCGGAAAAAGCGACAAAGTGAGCGGCGCGGAATCCTTTGCTTTTCAGATGAATGAAAAAGGCATTCCTCTGGTGCTGGGATGGGGACTGCCCGTGTCCGACCCTGCGGCATCGGCCATGACTGCGGAACTTTTCCGCAACCTCGGCATGGGCAAATCCCCGGCTGAAGCTGTGCATATGTCCCGGCTGGCAATGAAAAACGCGTATCATCCCTGGCCCCTGCTGCGCGTGTTTGCGGACGGAACACCCCTGCATCCCCTGATTGCACCGGGACAGAAACTGCGGCATTATCCGCAGAGAAAAGCTGTTTACCGGCATCTGGCAGACAGCCATGTGCAGGTGCTGGAAAAAGGCTTTGTGGGCAGACGCCGTGAAATCCAGAAAGGCGTGCGGGTTCTCAAAGGCATTCCAGAAGCCGGAGAAACGCCTGTTTACGGGCTTGTCATCCGGGGACCTGCGGGCATAGGCAAAAGCTGCCTTGGGGGAAAACTCATAGAACGGTTTAGCGACCATGACATCCTCGTTATGCACGGAAACATAACGGCTGCGGAATTCATGGGAAAAATGCTGGAACTCTTTGACAGAAAAGGAAATAGCGAAGGACTGCGCATTCTCCGGGACAAAGAAAAGGAACTGCCGGACAGGATTAAGACTTTGTTCTCCAAAGCCTTTGAGGACATGCCTCTGATTCTGTATTTTGACAATTTTGAGGACAATCTGGAACAGGCACGGGAACCCTATGTTCTCACATCCCCATCTTTGGAAGTGATTGCCCCTGTGCTGGAAGCGTATGACTGGAGCGGGGGTAAAGTGAAAGTGATGATCTCCACCCGTTTTCCCTTTGTGCTGGAAATCAATGGCAAAAATCTGGGAGCCAAACCGGTGGATATTCCCCTTGCCTCGTTTCAGGATGCAGACCTTGAAAAGAAAATTGCCGAACTGCCCAACATTTCCCAAAGTGCGCACAAAAACCTGTACCTGAACACAGCAGGCGGCAATCCCCGGCTGCTGGACTGGCTGGAAATAATCGCTACGGATGAGGCAAAATATGATCTGAAGGAAATTGAAAATTTATCCCCAAAAAAACGGGAAGAACTCATTGCATATCTGGCTGATATTCTGAAAAATGCCGAAGGAACCGGGTTCAGCCGCTTCCTGCACCGGGCAGCCGTATTCCGGAGACCTGTAACTGCCGATGCGTTTGAAACCTTTGGAAATCAGAATTTTGTGGACAGGGCAGTGAACCTGACCCTGATGGAAAAAGAACTCAGTCCGGGACAGCAGCCCCGATACTGGGTTCTGCCCGTAATCCGGGAACAGCAATGGGAAAAACTGGATGGGGCAGAGCAGAAAAATATGCACAACACAGCGTTTGCATGGTATGATCGGGAAATCAAAGCAAGTGAATCCCCGGCAATGTCATGGCTGGAACAGGCTGTGCATCATGCGTTGGCCGCAGGACAAATCCGGCAAGCCTGTGATCATGCCATTGATTTGGGAGAAATGATGACAGATATGCAACTGTACCGACAGTGCGTGGAAATGCAGCAGCAGGTCGCGGATCACATTACAGATGCGGTTATTGCCGAAGCAGTGGAGGAAAAAGACGGGAATGTGGCAACATTGTTGAACAACCTGGGGCAGGCGTATAGCAAGATGGGCGATTTTTTCAATGTTATCAAATACACGGAAAAAGCTTTGTCTATTGACATGAAACAATTCGGTGAAAATCATCCAAAAGTGGCAATCCGCTATAACAACTTCGGCTTGGCTTATAATTCAATGGGAAATCATCAGAAAGCATTTTCGTATTTTAAAAGGGCCTTAGACATTGACATTGAATATTTCGGAAAAAATCACAAAAAGATAGCTATACGATATAATAGTTTTGGTTTACTTTATTATTCAATGGGGGATTATAAGAAAGCATTCTTATATTTTAAGCTGGCTTTAGATATTGATATTAAAGAATTCGGAGAAAACGCCCCGATTATGGCAGGAAGATACAACAATATCGGAGAAATTTGTCGGAAATTAGGTGACTACAGAAATGCCTTTAAATATCACGAGAAATCTTTATTTATTAATCTTAAAAATTTTGGGGAATATCACCCTGATGTAGCTACATCTTGTAACAATATAGGGTTAATATATAAGGCGTTAGGTGAATATGAGAATGCACTTGCGTATCATAAACGGGCGTTAGATATTAACCTAAAAAATTTCAGAGAAAGCCACCCAAATGTGTCGAGTGATTACAATAATATCGGCTCTACTTACCATTCATTGGGTCAGTACGAAAAAGCGATAGAATATTATGAACTGGCTTTAGCCATTAACCTGAAAAACTTCGGTGAAAACCATCTGCATACGGCAATTGATTACAACAACCTTGGCATGGCTTATCAGGGATTGGGGCAGTACAAAAAAGCGGTTAAATATCTTGATCGGTCGTTGAAGATATTAACGCAATTGTTTGATGATAATCATCCTTATATGAAGGGAGCAAAAAACAATCTGGAAGCGGCGAGGGAGAAGATTGGCTGAACCGGGATTTTGGTTGTCTGAATCATGATTTACAGGATTAAAGGATTTTCATGATTTTCGTTAATCCTTTTCATCCTTTAATCATGTGAATCACCACGTAGGTCGGATTAGCGAAGCGTAATCCGACACCGGATCACCGCCGTGCATGTCGGATTACGGCCTTCGGCCTAATCCGACCTACAATATTCACCTGATGAAAGGATTTTCATGATTTTCGTTAATCCTTTTCATCCTGAAATCATGTGAATCATGGTTCAGACAGCGGGGGATTGAAGGATTGGCAGGATTTTTACAGCGTTTTGAAAGGAAAACAAAAATGGAAATCATTGCAGAAACCGAATTTGTAAAAGATGCAGGAAATATACTGAACAGACTCATATCCGGCGGTAAAGAAATTGTTATCACCCGGAAAAACAGGGAGATTGCCAAAGTCATTCCGTTTGCCCGCAAAATGACTGCTGTTGAAGTGATGTCCGATATTTACGGCATTATCAGCGAAGACGCGGGAAAAGACTGGTATGCGGACAGCAGACTTTTCTTATCTGACAAAAAACCCCAAAGATTTTGAGGATATTTCAGACCTTAAACTTGTATTTTTCAAACAGGAAGGAAAACAAATGAATACAGAAATGTATTTGGAAGAACTGATCAAAGACTGTATGGCAGATGCGAAACAGGAACCCGCAGAGGAAAAAGCCATCGGATGGGAAACGCTGATTGCAATTTAGTCATCCGCCCCATGCTCCCGGAAATCCGGGA
>CAZDIU010000211.1:0-9937 GCA_964505535.1 uncultured Desulfobacterales bacterium
CGAGTGCAACGCCCGCTGCTATGGCCACCAACAGGGAAAACATCCATCCCAGAAACGGAAGGCAGAAAAGAAAACAGATCTGGGCCAGCCCCAGCAGAGAAAGCGCGATGGTATTGTTGAACCGGGCCAGACGGAAATCCTCTTTTTCGGCTTCAGGAATCTGGTTCGCGAAGAATTTCTGGCCGATAATGGCGGGAAGGCTGAATTTCGGTCCTCCGATTACCGCTGCCAGCAGGATGAAAAAAAGCAGGGTCGTTATCCAGGACTGCAGGGTAAACAGTCCCAGCAGGATGCCGAAAAGCAGCATCCATCGGTTTACAGTAACAATGGGCATGGGAATGCCGTCCGTCTGCAGGTTTTCAGTGTCAATGAATTCTTTTTCTGCTGTCATGGGTCTGTCTCCTTTGAAATTGAAATTTGGGGCGGTGCAGAAGGAATTTGTGCGCCCTGATTTTGAACATCTTTTTCCTTCCATACCCTTTCCCGGAATTTTTTACAACCTGAAAACTGCGGATGCAGGATTTTTTTCTCAACAGATCAGAGAGAAATCAGACCGCGGAGATTTCATCATAAGAATTTGCTTTTTATGAAAATTTTTTTTCTGTACCATGTCAGCCCCTGCCATCTGCTTACGAAGTTCTTGACGAAGTCTTCAGGATTGGATAAAAATCAAAAACTATGGATGAAAAAGACGCAAAATACGCACGGCAGAGAGAAGAAATGGTGCGCAGGCAGATCGAGGCACGGGGCGTGACAGATCCAAACGTACTGGCAGCCATGCGCAACGTTCCCCGGCATCTGTTTGTAAGCGAGGCATTGGCTGATCAGGCTTACGGAGATTTCCCCCTGCCCATCGGAGAGCAGCAGACCATTTCCCAGCCCTACATTGTGGCGGAGATGACCCAGGCACTGGCCCTGTCCGAAGATGACCGGGTCCTGGAAATCGGCACCGGTTCCGGATACCAGGCCGCAGTGCTGGCGGAAATTGTGTTCCGGGTCTATACGGTGGAAAGAATCCATGCCCTGTATATGCGCACACGCAAACTGTTTGACCGTCTGCATTACCACAATATTGTCACCCGTTATTCGGACGGCACCATAGGATGGGAAGAGGAAAGTCCCTTTGATGCCATTATTGTTACAGCCGGTTCTCCGGGAATTCCCGCGCCTCTGATCCGCCAGCTCGCTGTGGGCGGCCGGATGATTATTCCTGTGGGAGACCGCTTTTCCCAGGATTTGGTGAAAATATACAAAGATGAAAAAGGCATCCGTCAGACCAGCCTCGGAGGATGTCGCTTTGTGAAACTGATCGGCGCTCATGGATGGGCAAAGGAACAGGACTGAAAGACAGAATTCATGCCAAAATTCAAAGATTATATCCTGCTGTATCTCAAAGGAATTGCCATGGGCGCAGCAGATGCGGTTCCCGGTGTTTCAGGCGGAACCATTGCTTTTATTTCCGGCATTTATGAACAACTGGTCACCTCACTTCGATCCTTTGATGCCGCAGCCATGCGCCTGCTTTTCCGCAGGGACATCAAAGGTGTGTGGAACCATATTCACGGCACATTTCTGCTTGTGCTTCTTTCCGGCATCGGAACTTCTCTGATTATATTTTCCCGCCTGATTCTCTACTGGCTGGAGCATTATCCGGAAATGCTGTGGGCCTTTTTCTTCGGGCTGGTCATTGCCTCTGCACTTGTCATTGCCAGGAAAATTCCCCGATGGAATGCCTGCATTGTGGCAGCGCTGATCGGGGGAACAGCTTTGGGATATTCTGTCACGGTGGCCGTGCCTGCACACACGCCGGAAACCCCTGTCTTTGTTTTTTTTTCCGGCATGATCGCCATCTGCGCAATGATACTGCCCGGCATTTCCGGCAGTTTCATTCTGGTGCTGCTGTCCAAATATGAATATGTTTTCACAGCTCTGAAAGAATTCAACCTGGCAGTGCTGCCCGTCTTTGGTTCCGGATGCGTCATTGGCCTGCTTTCCTTTTCCCATCTGCTCCACTGGACTCTGCAGAGATACCGGAATATCACAGTCGCAGGGCTGACCGGACTGATGATCGGTTCCCTCAACAAAGTCTGGCCCTGGAAAACCGTGCTGGAAACCTATACAAGTCCATCAGGAAAGATAAAACCCCTTACTGTTCAGAATATTCTCCCCACTTCCTATCTGGATTTGACCGGAAGAGAGCCTTGGCTGCTGTATGCAGTCCTGCTTGCGGTTTTCGGTTTCTGTCTGGTGTATTTTCTGGAAAAACTCTCTGCTGATGAGGCAGTTTGACATATATTCCCATAAACATATCAAAAGCATTGTTTTAAGGACAATCATGATGAAAACATGGATTCGTGTCATTGCGTTGTGCATTGCTGCATCCGCAGCGATCTGCGGTACAGTTTACGGAAAAATGGAACTGAGTGTGACAAAGGAACTGAACCTTGATGTGCAGCCTTTGGATCTTGCAGTTTCGGAAGACGGGGCCATGATTTATATTCTGGCTCCGGGTGAGATTCTGGTGTATGAAAGCGAAAAACAGGAGATTACGGAGCGTTTTCAGGTGGATAAGGGATTTGATCGCATTGCCTGTTCCGGTCCCATGAATTCCCTTGTGCTGACAAACAGTCAGTCAAAGGCTTTCCGCATCATTCAGGCAGAACAGATTTTTGACATTCCGATAGCCGGTTCTCCCTTCAGGGGAAAGGAAAACGCATCTGTCACCCTTGCCGTGTTTGATGATTACCAGTGTCCCTACTGCGCACGGCTGGAGCCTTTGTTCCGGGAGTTGATGAACAGATATCCGGATGATGTGAAAGTGGTCATCAAAAATTTTCCGCTTTCCAGCCATCCCTTTGCACGAAAAGCAGCGCAGGCAGCTCTTGCAGCCGAGAGACAGGGAAAATACGCTGAGTTTCATGAAAAACTGTTTGAGAATTACAAAGAACTCAATGACGGAAAAATAGAGGCCATTGCAACCGAGCTTGGTCTGGATATGGAAAAGTTCAAGGCAGACAGAGAACTGCCGGAAATTGATGCTATGATTGCACGGGATATGGAGGACGGCAACCGGATTGGTGTGCGCGGGACTCCCACGCTGTATCTCAATGGCAGGCAGATGAAAATCAGAAATCCCAATGAGCTGTTCCAGAAGGTGGATTCCGAAATCAAACAGAAAAAGGCTCCTGTCCAGAAATAACTGCCGTGTTTGAATCTCTTGAGGGTTACATTCCCCGCAGCCTGCTGCGGTAAGGGATTTGGAAATTGCTGATGTGCCGGTTTTGCGCGCTGAGGTTTCAGTGTTCAGGTTTCAGGTGTCTGTTTCCTGAAACCTGACACCCGGGCATCCGGACAGTCCGGTATTTTAAAAACTTCCTCTTCCCTTAGACGGTATCTTTTAAGAAATATCCCGCCGTTTGCGGCGGGGTATCTCATTTATCCTGCTTATTTCCGCATCCCCATAGCGGCTTCCATCACAGCCTCGGAAAAAGTGGGATGTGCGTGAATTGTCCGGGCAATGTCTTCCGCACTCGCGGCGAATTCCATTGCCAAGGTGCATTCCGCAATCAAATCCGCAGCGTGGGGGCCGAAGATGTGAACGCCCAGCACCCGGTCGGTTTTTGCATGGGCAAGGATTTTCACAAAACCGTCTGTTTCGCCCATGCACCTTGCCCTGCCGCTTCCGGTAAAGGGAAAGGTTCCGGCATGAAAGGGAATCTGCCTTTCTTTGATCTGCGCCTCGGTCATGCCCACGCCTGCGGCTTCCGGCCAGGTGTAAACCACCGAAGGAAGCGCGTCATAATTCACCTCTCCGGGAAGTCCGGCCATGTTTTCCACTGCTGCAATGGCTTCGGCTGAGGCTTTGTGAGCCAGCGCGGGGCCGGGAATCAGATCGCCAATGGCATACACAGAAGAAACATTGGTGCGGTATGTTGCATCCACTTTTATGTGACCTGTGCGGGAATCTGTCTCAATTCCCACATCTTCCAGCCCCAATCCTGCATTCAGCGGCCTTCTGCCCACAGCCACCAGCAGTTTGTCGCATTCCAGTGTGCTGCTTTCCCCTTTGCTTTCCAGTTTTACTGTCACTTTTCCGTTTTCCGTTTTTGCCTCTGTGACTTTGGTATTGAGCCGGAATTCCAGGCCCTGTTTTTTCAGCACCCGTTCCAGTCCCCGGATAATCAGGGAATCCATGACAGAGGCAATCGTCGGCAGCATTTCCACCACTGTCACTTTCGCGCCCAGCCTTGCCCAGACCGAACCCAGTTCCAGCCCGATGAACCCGCCGCCAATCACGCACAGATGATGGGGAACCGCATCAAAGGACAGGGCTTCGGTGGAACTTACAATCTGCTGTCCATCAAAGGGAAGTCCGGGAACAGCAATGGGCTGGCTGCCGGTTGCCAGCAGGATATTCTTTGCATTCAAAGAAATTTTTTCACCGGAATCTGCAGTCACATCCACCTGATTCGCTCCGGTCAGTTTTGCCTTTCCATGTATCATTTCCACCTTGCTGCCTTTGAGCAGTTGGGACAACTGGGCTGTCAGATCCGTTACGACTTTTTCTTTCCGGGACATCATGGCTTTCAAATCAAGACGGACATCATCACAAATCACACCGTGGTGTGCAAATTTTTCTCTGGCACTGTAATAATGCTCACTGGAATCCAGCAGGGCCTTGCTGGGAATGCACCCCACATTCAGGCAGGCACCGCCGGGACGTGCCTGTTTTTCCACACACGCAACAGACATGCCCAGTTTCCGGGCTTTCAGACAGGCTGAATATCCGCCGGGGCCTGCACCAATCACAATCAGATCATATTCCTTTGCCATTTCACACCTCCATGAGCAGACGTTCAGGATTTTCCACGCATTCCTTGATCCGGCGCAGGAATGTCACAGCCTCGCGGCCATCCACAATGCGGTGATCATAACTCAGGGCCACATACATCATGGGACGGGCCACAATTTCATCATTGATGACAACCGGACGTTTTTCAATGCGGTGCATTCCCAGAATCCCGCTCTGGGGTGTATTCAGAATGGGCGTACTCAGCAGAGAACCGAACACTCCGCCGTTGGTGATGGTAAATGTGGCTCCTTCCAAATCCGCGAGTTCCAGCCGGTTTTCCTTTATTTTTCCCACATAATCCACAATGGCCTGCTCAATTCCCGCAAAACTGAGCTGATCCGCATTGCGGATGACCGGAACTACCAGCCCGCGCGGTGATCCCACGGCAATGCCGATATGCCGGTAATTGTGATACACAATGTCACTGCCTTCAATAAACGCGTTGATTTCCGGAAATTCCTTCAACGCCTGCACAGCAGACTTGACAAAAAAGGACATGAACCCCAGATTCACATCATATTTCTTTTTGAACACTTCCTTGTATTCATTGCGGATGTCCATTGCCCGGGTCATGTCAATGTCATTGAAGGTGGTGAGCATGGCTGTGTTCTGTTTGGCTTCCAGCAGCCGCGCTGCAATGCGTTTGCGGATGGGCGTCATGGGTTTGCGGACTGTCTGCTCTTTTTCTGCCGGGGAAGCCGGGGCCGGTTCAGGACAGGTTTCTGCCTGCACAATATTTCCGGATTCCATTGCAAGCACCACATCGCCTTTGGTAATTCTGCCGCCGGGGCCGGTTCCCTTAATCTGACTGGCATCAATTCCCTGTTCAGCAGCCAGTCTGCGAACCGAAGGAGGCAGATCTTTGGCATCTTTGGCAGAAATTTCAGCCGGAGCTGATTTTTTTTCTTCAGGTTTGGGAGATTCGGATTTTTTCTCAGCAGATTTTTCCGCTTCTTTGGGAGCAGGCATTTCTTTGTCCGGTGCTTTTTCCTCTGAAACAGCGGCAGTGCTGATTTTTCCCACCACAGCCCCCACAGCCACAGTCTGACCTTCGGGCATCAGAATCTTCAAAATACCGCTGACTTCTGCATTGACTTCCAGCGAAACTTTGTCTGTTTCAATGATAAACAGGGGTTCATCTTTTTTTACACTGTCGCCATCCTGTTTGTACCACTGGGCAAGAATGGCCTCCTGCACAGATTCGCCCACACTGGGAACTCTGATTTCAATTTCCATGGATGCTCCTTTCACCATATGAATAAAAAAGATACTTAGTTGCAGATAAGCAGGCAAACGAAAGTTTTCGTGTATTTTAAAAACCGGGTTTTTCCGAAAAACCCGGTTTGTTACAAACTTTATGCCTGAAAATATTATGGATGAGTACTGCACAACCAATTTAGATTTTATATTATCAAAACCACTGTGTCGGATTACGCTCACGCTAATCCGACCTGCATTTATCCATAATTCAAAATAGTTAAATTCGTATGTCGGGTTAGGCCAAAGGCCGTAACCCGACATCTGATTATATAAAATTCAACGTGGTCATGTAGTACTTATGTCTGTGCAAAAAAGCAATTTCTGCAAAGTGCATCAAACCGG
Organism: uncultured Desulfobacterales bacterium; assembly: GCA_964505535.1. Lineage (GTDB taxonomy): Bacteria > Desulfobacterota > Desulfobacteria > Desulfobacterales > Desulfococcaceae > JAABRU01. The sequence goes on from CAZDIU010000211.1 coordinate 6,455, forward strand.
CTGCCAATGTCATCCCTTCCGGGATTCTGATTTGTTTTTTTCAGATTTTTTCTATAATAATATCAATATTTACGGATTGTTATCTCCGTATGTCAGATTCGAATCAGCGGATTTGACCCGCTGCTGAAATAAGACACGGGAAGACACTTCTAATCTTTCAGAATTTCCGCGATGCCTCTTTCAGCACTTCCTGAACCGATGGATCAAACCAGCAGTCAAGGAAAATTTCATTTTTCGCTTTGGCATTTTTTTCATATTTCATCCGGATTTCCTCCACCCGGTTTATCTTCATTGCGGAAAATGCGGCTCTGTTGGACGCGGCCAGCAATGCGGCCTTTTCCGCTGCCCGATCCTCCACGCTTTCCGGCGGGCAGATTTCATCCACAAGTCCGATGTTTTTTGCCTCAGAAAGGGTCATGAAATTTCCTGTGTACATCATTTCTGTTGCAGCCCGGTCTCCCACAATCTGGCGGAGAATCATATCCACAGACCAGGGAACCGGAACCCCCAGCCGGATTTCATTGAGTCCGATCTGTTTTTTGTCCCAAGTGCCAAAGCGGTAATCAGAGGTAAGTGCAAAAACACAGCCCCCGGCCACTGCATGGCCGCGTATTGCGCACACACTTGGCAGCGGAACTGCAAAAAGGTCCATGACCAGTTGATCAAATCTGTACCAGAAATCCGTCATTTCCTTTTGGGTCATTTCCAGCAGTTCCGGCAGATTCAGTCCCATGCTGAAAAACTTCTCTCCTCCGGCAAGAACCATCCCTGCAGCGTCTTTTCTGATTTCCTGCAATGCGGCACAAAGATCATTGACCAGTTCCGTGCCGATGGCATTGGTGACGCCATTGTTCATGCGCAGCAAAGCAACATTTCCCCGATATTCCTTAATGACTTTTGACATGCGTATCTCCTGTAATATTTCCCGTCAGAAATTCTCAGCGCATAAATTGCTGCCGATCAAAACAGTTTGGTAATCTCATCCACTGCAAAACGCGGCCACGGCATGTTTTCCCCTCCGGCCAGGGCTTCAATTCCCTGTCCGGGTTCCAGAACCTCGCCAATGACTGTGGCCTGAATGCCTGAACGGAAGATGTCTGCAATCAGTTCTTTGCAGTATTCCTCCCTGCAGCAGATGATGAGACTGCCGGAGCCGATGAGTCCCATCGGATGAATGTCCAGCAGGCTGCACAAAGCCTGTGTCTGGGGCAGTACCGGGATGTTTTCCATATACACCCGGATTCTGTGACCTCCGGCAATGCTCAGTTCTTCCATTGCAGTTGCCAGCCCGCCTTCCGTGACATCGTGCATGGCAGAGCATCCCCTGCATTGGGCTGCAATGCGGGCCTCCTCCAGTATGCTGATTTGGGAAAGAAAACTCCGACACATGGCAATGATTTCATCATCCAGCCCCAACTCCCTGAGTCTGTCCGCAAATTCCCGCGCAATAATGCTTGTGCCTTCCACTGCCACCCCTTTGGTGAGCAGCACCCGATCTCCGGGACGCATACTGCGTTTGTCAATGAGATCAGCCTTTTTCACTGTTCCCACCAGCATTCCGGAAATGACCGTGCGGTTCACCGCATCTGTGATTTCCGTATGTCCGCCGCATAAGGTGATGTTCCATTTCCGGCAGACCGCTTCCAGATCCCGGAGAATGTGAAAAACCTCCTTTGGACTGATGCCGCAGGGAAAGAGCAGCGTCGCGAGAAACCAGCGGGGAACCGCTCCGGATGTGGCAATGTCATTGGCATTGACAAGCACCGCATACTGTCCAATGGCATCTGTGGCAAAGGTGATGGGATCGGATTTGAGAATCAGGACTTCCTCGCCCTGCGCGCAGATGGCGGCTGTATCCTCGCCGATACCCGGATTGATGAGCACAGACGGATCATTGAAATGAAAATCATCCAGAAATTCCCTGAGCAGATCATTGGGAAATTTTCCCGCAGCCAGGGGCAGGTACAGGCGGACAATATTTTTGAGTTCCGCAAGCCCGGCAATCACATAATCACATTCCTGCTCAGGCGGGTTGCTGCCGTTGGTGAGAAAAACCGTGACAGATCCGGCAGCTTTGCCTGCAATGATATCAAAGGGAAAATCCCCGACCATGATCATGTTTTCAGCTTTTATCCCCAGTCTTTCTGCGGCCAGCAAAATGCCGTCCGGTCCGGGTTTGGGTGCAACAGGTTCCTCACGGGTTATGATTGCATCAAAATCTTCGGATTTGAGATCTTCAAAATTTTTCAGGGCAATATCCACTGAACATCGGCTGTTGCGGGTGATGATGCCGGTTTTCAGTCCTTTGGAATGCAGGAACCGGATGATTTTCTCCGCACCCGCATTGGGCCGGGAGATGCGCGCAGACTGAATTTCCGCATCCTCCAGAATTTTCATGGCCTGGATTTTTTCCCCGGGATTTTCCATTTTCTGAATAAATTCCAGTACCGGCATATCCGCAGGACAGCCAATGCTTTTTTTGATTCCGGGAAAATCAATCGCACCCGGAAAGGTCAGGGTTCCGTCAAAATCAAAGAGCACAGCCTGCATAAGACATTTTTTCATTCTTTTTCTTTTCCGCGTATAAAAGTGACAAGTATGCCGATTCCCGCTATCAGCCCTCCGGCCCTCATGGCCTCGGCAAAGGCTGCCATGTAAATCGGCTCCAGTTCCGGATAATATCCCCGAAGGATTTCCCCTCCGCTCAGGGTTTTAAAAACACTGTTGAATATGGTTCCGGCAAGGGCAATGCCAAGCACCATTCCCAGATTGCGCACAGTGGCAACAGTTCCGGCAGCAATTCCCATATATTTGGGCGGAACAGATCCCATAATCAAAGAATTGTTTGGCGCTGTGAAAAGAGCCACACCCATTCCGCTCATGGCCAGAGGCCATGCAATGGAAAAGATCGGCATTCCGGGTTCCAAATTGGACAGGAAGAAAAAGGAAAGGCTTAAAATGCTCATGCCGATGGTGCAAAGAATCCTGGAACCGATGCGATCCGAAAGATTTCCCGCAACTGGGGCAATGACAAAAAGAAAGGCAAAGGGGGTCATCATGACAAGGCCGGTTTTTCCCGAAGGAAAGCCGCAGGGATGTGTAAGAAAGAAAGGCATGAGAAAGATCACGGTGAACAGTCCCATAAAAAGAATCATCAGGGCCAGCACCGGCAGCGTGAAGAGACGGATTTTCAGCAGGGACGGAGGAAACAGGGGCGCGGGGCAGCGCAGCTCCTGCCATATCAGACCGGCAAGTGACAGGACAAAGGAGCCTGAAAGGCAGAGGATGGGAATGCTGCCATAGCCCCATTCATATCCATGTGTGATGACAAAAAGAAAGGTTCCGGTAGCCAGGGTCATGAGCACTGCACCGGATCGGTCAAAGGGTTCCAAACGTATCACATCTGAAACGCTGCCTTTGAGAATCCGGGAGGCAGCAAAGGCCGTAATCAGGCCGATGGGAATATTGATGTAAAAAATGGTC
>CAZDIU010000212.1:0-9802 GCA_964505535.1 uncultured Desulfobacterales bacterium
ACCGCTACATGCACCTCTGCCATCAGGTGCTGTCCCGGAGCCAGTTGCATTCCGTAAGCAAACTGAAAGAAGCCGGTATCATCAGCCGCAATCTGGTGGTGCTGCCCTCTTTGTCCAATGTGAGTCTGGCCAACAACGGAACCCATATCAGTCTGGGCAGCCGCACACTGACACGCGCACTGAAGGATGCGGATTCAGGGTTTGATGCAATCGATGAAAAATACATGGGGGATCTGCTCATCAAGATCATGGAGCATTTTCTGCCGCTTTTTGTCGGAACCTTCAGTGCGGATCCCTTTCGGCTGGATTTTTCGGATTTTCATCCGGAAAAGGCGCTGGGGTTTCTGCCCCATGAACTGGATTTCACGCATCTGCGCATGATCTGGCGCAGATGGAAGAAAAAAGCTCATCTGAAAATCCTCGGCCAGCCGGTAACGCCTTTCGGCCCGCTCTGGCTGGACAACCGGTTTTCCCGGATTTTCGGACTCAGAGGCGATTTTGTGCATGATTTCAGGCTGATTGACTATTTTGTTTCCCTGATGAGCACGGAACGGAGCGCTGCTTTGGACGGACGCATGGGAAATGACCGGGCCTTGAAGCAGGACTTGGCGGATTTCGGTCTGTTTGATCCGGCCATGCCCATGTATCTGCTGTACCGGATGCGCGCCTTTTCCCAAATGGGATTTTCCGGATTTGAGGGACGGTATTACAGTCTGTTTGAAAATCTCACACAGGATATGGGACATGCGGCCTCTCTGCAGAACCTGCTCACAGCGCTGGCATATCAGTATATTCTCAGCGGCCAAATCACGCATGAACAGATTCCGGACACGCCGCATGCGGAAAGCGAGCGCCGTCAGATTTTTTTCGGCGCGGCCATTGGCATTCCCACCTTTTTTGTGCAAAAGAACACGCCCAATCTGTTTCTGCGGCGCATTCTTGCCAAAACACAGAAAACACGCCTCAGCCGCCGCTACAAAGGCTATATCCGGGTTTACAATGCCGAATACCGCAAAGCACTGATACGCATCATCCGGGAAGACGCTGTAGATTTGATTGCCATGATGGGAATGGAGGAAACCCTTAGAGACCTGCATCTGCGCATCACCGAATTCCGGGAATATTCCGCATCCGCATCGCTGACAAAGCGCATTCTGGACTTTGCAGGAACAAAAAATCCCATGAACCTGCCTGCGGAAGAATTTAACCGGGCAGCAGAAGGTTTTTACCGTACACAACTGCGGGAAAGCCATATCCGGGGAGCCCTGGAGGTTCTGGCACGGGATTTCCGTATGCTGGACGGATACGCTGCTCTGCGCCGGGATGTTTACAAAGAGGTGATTCACAGCACAGTGGAAAATCAGAGTGCTTTGGATTTTCTTGAAAAGGTGCACAAAGAAATTCTCAGTGAGAATATCTCTTCAGAAAATTTGGAAAAATTTATCTGCCTGATACTCCTGAGTGTGTATGCGGATATAAAAAAAGAGGAGGAAAGACAATGACTGCCGAGCATCAGTATATTGAACGCAAAAGCGCGTGTGTGAAAAAGGAAATCCTTTTTGCAGACAGACTCATCAAGCTTATCTGGTCAGACACAAGGGAAAATTCCTCCCTGCTGTTCAAAATGCTCAGTTCCGCGACCATGTCGGATCTGCTGGCTTTTTTCACCTATGATTTTGCACTGGGAACAAAACTTTCCGGAATGCCGCGTTTTGCCAAAAACATGGGAATTGATCTGTCAGAATGCGTGAATGAACCCCAAACCCCGCGTGAACTTTTTGAACGCAGAATCCGCTACTGGCAAACCCGGCCCATGCCTGCTGACCCAAATTGCATTGTGTCGCCTGCGGATGCCCGTATGCTGCCCGGTTCCTTTGCCCGCACTTCCTGCCTGTTTCTGAAAGAAAAATTTTTTGACTATGCGGAACTTCTGAGCGGGGATCATCCGCAATGGCTGGACGAATTCCGGAACGGAGATTATGCGGTCTTCCGTCTCACACCGGACAAATACCATTACAATCATGTGCCGGTATCGGGAAAAGTTGTGGATTTTTATGAAATTCAGGGAAATTATTCTCCCTGCAATCCCGGTGCTGTGATGACGATCTGCACACCCTATTCCAAAAACAAAAGAGCAGTCACCATCATTGACACAGATGCGGACAGTGAAACAGAACCCGGAACCCATGCGGGACTGGTGGCCATGATTGAAATTGCTGCGCTGATGATTGGCGATATTGTGCAGTGCTGCAGTGAGGAAAAATATGATTCTCCCCGGCCTGTGTGCAAAGGCATGTTTGTGAAAAAAGGACAGCCCAAAAGCCTGTACCGGCCCGGCAGTTCAACGGACGTGCTGATTTTTCAGAAAAACCGGGTGACATTTTCCCCTGATATTGTCAGCAACAGTTTCCGCACCGATGCCCAGACCCGGTTTTCAGAGGGATTCGGACGATCACTGGTGGAGACAGAGGTTGCCGTGCGCTCGGAAATTGGCAGAATTCAGTGAACAGTTGTCAGTTATCAGTTATCAGTGAACAGTTATCAGTTACCAAAAAACAGGTAATGAAAACAGAAAAATGGACACGATGCACTGAAACTTGAAACAGTGATAACTGAACACCGGCATCATTGCGTTAATACCGATTCGCCATTGATTTGATCCAAATTTCAGAAAATCCCCTCCTGAGAGGGAGCAGGGGGTGTTTCATAAGTATGTTTTCAATGGCGAATTGGTATTTGGCATAATACCGATTCCCCATTGGTTCTGTGCAATACAGCAGGTCAGCAGACAGGGATCTTCATGTGCATTCGGAACACGGGACGCAGAGCGTCCCGGCGGCGTTCCCGCGCAGAGTGTGGGAACGAGACTATATTTTCAATGGGGAATCGGTATAATTCGTAGGGGCGACCGGCCGGTCGCCCCTACAGCGGACAGATTATTTTTTGGAAAATCCCTAACTGAAAAAAGGAGATTTTGTTATGACTGATGAACTGATTGCAGCAGGACTGACACTGCTGTTTGCGCTGGTATTCAACTGGGGCTTCAGAACCCTTCCTCGGGAAAAATGGCAGATATTCGCTTCCCTGCCAAAGCAAAGGGATGAAAACGGACACTGGCATGGGGAAAATCTGACATGGTACGGTCTGTTCAATGCCCATGCCTACACCTTTGCCGTAATGACATACATTGGCCTTCACGGTTCCCTGAACACACCGGTTTCCCTGATTCTTCTTTCTGTCTGCGGACTGCTGGGCGTCTGCATTCCGGCCTCAAAGATGATTGCAGGAATTGTTGAAAAAAAGAAATACACCTTTACCGTTGGCGGCGCATCCTTTGCAGGCATTCTTGCCGCGCCGTTTGTGGTCTGGGCTGTCAATGTGTTTGCGGCAGATCAGCGTTTTCATATGCAGACAATCCCTTTTCTGGCTGTTTTGTGCATTTCCTACGCATTTGGGGAAGGCATCGGCAGACTGGCCTGCATCAGTTTTGGATGCTGTTACGGCAAAAAACTGTCCGAATGCCATCCCGCAGTGCAGAGGATTTTTGGCAGGTGCTGTTTTGTTTTCACAGGTTCCACAAAGAAAATCGCATATGCTTCCGGCATGGAAGGGGAAAAAGTGGTGCCGGTGCAGGCTGCCACGGCTGTTTTGTATACCCTGTCCGGCATCGCGGGCGTGTATCTGTTCCTCAAGGGCCTTTATACAGCGGCTTTTCTTCAGTCCCTGCTGGTTACCCAGGTCTGGCGGTGCATTTCTGAATTTTTCCGGGCAGATTACCGTGGGGAAGGCAGAATATCCGCATATCAGGTGATGGGAATCCTGTCTGCTTTTTACGGCATTGTTTTATGTTTTTTCTCTGCGCATTCTGACATTCAGCACCCGGATGCGCTGCACGGGCTGACATATCTGTGGGATCCGGCCATGATTCTCTTTCTGCAGGCATTGTGGATCGGCGTGTTTCTCCACACCGGCAGAAGCAAAGTTACGGGTTCTGTGCTTTCTTTCCATGTGATCCGGAACAATGTCTGATTTCCGGAATTAACGAAAACTATAACCGGAATTTTATGCAGATAAGTGCCCAACCGAAAGTTTTCAGGTATAAAAAAACAGGATTTTTCCGGAAAAATCCTGTTTTTCTGAAAACTTTACACCCGAAAATTTATGGATCCTCACTTATGATATGAAATCTGAAAAATATTTCAGCAAAAAAATTCTGTGCGGCTCTGCGGATAAAAAAAGGCAGTCACGCGGTTTTACCCACTGACAAAATCAGCAGTCTGTTATGAACTTTGTGCAAAAAACAGACCCTGTTTCCCCTCATCATCCACTTCTGACATTTTTTTAACAATCCTCTAACACAAACCTAACGGTGGTGTGTGATATTCTGATTGGCACAGTGCATTTGTCAGATTCATTTTTTTGCAGTGGATCAAAACAGTTGATTTTTTTCAATCTGAATTTCGCAAAAACTCTGTGCCACTTTGCGGAATACTCTCTGCTGCTCTGCGGTTAAAAACAGAATTGTCAACCGGTTTGACCCACTGTCCGTTTTCTTACGGAAGGGATGGCAATATGAAAAATTTTCTTCTTATCAACGGCCCTCTGTTCCTTGCCGCCGCACTGATTTTCTTCCGATGCAGATCATCCAAAATTCCCCGCAGTGCCGAGATGCTGGTTGAACTCTTTCAGGGGCTGGAGCGGCAAAAATGGAAAAAAATAAGTGAACAGACTGGTTTTTCAGAACAAAACAGAGTCTCAGGAATGAAAACTCAATAACTTCCTGTCATTCCTGAACTGCCGGAATCCAAAGAATCATTTCACCGGATACCGGCTTTTCTCGGCATGACGAAAAAGAAATTTTATTTAATTTTCTTTTGTTATCCCTCTGTCTGCTGACAGGGACGATCAGAAATTCCCTGCTTCTGCCCGCCGTAAAAAACCGGATGCTTATTTGACAGTGGGTCAAATCCGCTGATTTTTGATTTGCAATCTGATATAATTTATTTTATGAAACAATATATACTGATCCAATTTTGGTTTTCTTTGGCACAAAAATTGATGACAGTCTGGAAACATGCCTTTCTGACCCGTATCGGCATTATTCTGAGCCGGAAATGACTGTTTTTCTGCAATCCGGTCTGAAAGCAAAAATCATGCCCGAGAAAACCAAAATTGGATCAGTATATTAAAATATTATGCCGGAATCTTGCAAAAAACGATCACAGCGAAAATGGTGAACATCGTTATGGCTGTAATAATTGCAAAAAAATCTTTCATACTGAATATCGTCACAATGCATGGCAGCCCGGAGTGAAAGATCAGACTGAAACGCAGATTTTGAACAGCAGCGGGGTCAGAGACATCGGCAGAAATCTTAAAATATTAAAAAATACAATATTTTATGAACTGAAAACCTCCTGCCGGGATAAATCCGCACTTTGCAAAGTCCCTGAACAGTTCCTGTCGGAATGTGTATCAACCGATATTATTTTCAGAATGGTTGCTGTTCCGCTCAACGGATTTGACCCACTGTCCAGGCTCCTTCCCATACGGCAAAAACCGAACCTGTATCCGGTACGGCTGTCAGCGTGACATCCGTATTTTTGACAAAATCAGCAGAAGAGTCCCATGTGCAGTCAATTCCGGCCCCTTCCACATTTACACTCAGGCAGGAGTTACGCGGTTGACCGGATAAACCCTGAGGGTTTTCAAAACCCTCAGGATTTAATAAGGAACTTTTTTAAGCAACTGCGTAAGTCCTATCAGGGAAAAATACTTTGTACTGCTGCTGTCACAAGAGACAGACATCATCATGACAGCCAGCCACACCATACACAGACTTTTCACTCTTTGCATACGGTGCTCCTTTTTTTGCAAACATTGCCATTGCCTTGAAACACGCATTGTAAAACAAAACAGCCTTCCGCTCTGTTCATAAACCATATCGGTACTGTCATTTGTGAATAAAAAAGGGGAGTATTTTCATACTCCCCATGTGGAGGATGGAACAGATAACGGAGAACACCTGATCAGCCCATGCGAATTTTTATCGGAAGAATGTCAGCCAGTGATTAACATCCTGTTAATATTTGATTAAAAATGTATGCTGATTTGATTATGGCATCCAGGAAATGAATTTTAACAGAAAACTCACGTTTCTCTAATACGGTTTTAACCGGTGCATGGTATCGAACAGACCATGCCAACTTCAAAAGGGAGAAAAACAGGGATGCGGTTTCATCTGTATCACAATATCAGTCTGAATATGCGTTTTGTGCTCATGGGTTCTGCAGTATTGGCTATGGTTCTTTTTCTGTATGCCGCATCTGATTCCGGATTCAGAAAAATTACACAGTACAACAGGGGAATCCGCATACTGAACAATATGAACCAGAGTCTCACAGAGGCCATTATTGGGGAAAAAGTATTCCTGCTGGACAGGGAAAAGGCTTCTTTGAAAAGATCACTGATGTCTGTCAGTGAATCTGCCCGGCATATGCAGGAACTCAGATCATATTCCTTTTTTGACGGTCAGCGGATGGAGAAACTCAGCCATCTGCTTGCCAGCTATCAGGAATCGCTTCTCAGGCTGTCCGGGACTGTGATGGATGCAAGGGAAAAAGAAGATGGCGTCAGGGATGCACTTGAAAATCTCACAGAACAGAGCACCCGAATCATTGATATGGTCAACCGCCATGAACTCAGATGCCAGTTGGAAAATCTCAAGCCCAATATTCATCTGCTGAATCTTCGGAATGTGGCCAGGGATACGGTGATTGCCGGAAACCAGTTTTTCTCCCTTTTGCAGGAACAGGTTCTGAACAGGGGGGACGCTGTGTTTTTTCAGAAAGGAAAAGATACTGTTCTGAAAGGATTCAGGGAGCAGGTGCGTCAGTCTTCCATCATCCGGGATTATATTGAGTTTGCAACAGATGAGGAAGCTTATTTTGCCTATATCCGCCTCGTTGAAGCAGTATATCTGCATTTCAGTGAAACATCCGGAGAAATTCCTGTGCTGTGGGAAAACGGAAACAGATTTCAGCAGGAACTGGATGCCATATGCAAAGAACTTGAGGAAAACAGAAATCTTCTGATGAAAAACGCGGGAATGCAGATTTCCGTTCTGACCCGTCATACCATCGGCAAAAACACTCTTTCCTTTGCTGTCATATCCGCAGTGCTGGTTTTTGGCATGATTTACATGGGACGCAGGGTGGTGCAGCCCATCACACGGATTATCACACCCCTGCAGGCCGGAGCGCAGGATGTGGCATTTGCATCGGAGCATATGAATCTTGCAAGCCAGTCTTTGGCAGAGGCTTCATCCCGGCAGGCCGCATCTTTGGAGGAAACAGCATCATTCATTGAAATGATGTCTGCCATGACCGGAAAAAATGCGGAAAATGCCCGGCAGAGCAAGGAACTGATGACAGAATCCGGGGATACGCTGCAACAGACCGCTGCGGCCATGTCAGAACTCGCGGATTCTGTCACAGCCATCAGCAGTCTGGGAACAGAGACGAAAAAAATTGTCAAAACCATAGATGACATTGCCTTTCAGACCAGTCTGCTGTCTCTGAATGCGGCAGTGGAGGCGGCACGAGCGGGAAATGCCGGTGCCGGTTTTGCCGTGGTGGCAAACGAAGTGCGGAATCTGGCCGGACGCGCCTCCTCGGCTGCAAAGCACACTGCCGAGATGATCGGAAATATAAGCAGCAAAATTGAAAGCGTATCCAGAACACTGAAAAAAACCGATACAGCCTTCGGACAGATGAGCCAGTGCATTCATCAGACTGATCTGCTGATTCGCAGCATCAGCGAAGCCTCACAGATGCAGGCAAATGGAATTGAACAGATCAATGCGGCTGTCACGGAACTTGAGGAAGTGTCGATTGATTATTCTGCCAGTTCACAGGAAGCCGCAGGCATAGCCCGGCATATGAATGCACAGGCTGTGCAGATGAGAAATGCTGTAAGTCAACTGATGGCAGTTATTGGCGGCAGAAGGGACGGCATTGAAACGCAATCCAAAGCGATCAGGCATCCTGACAAAAAATCTTCTCCTGTTTCATCTCAAAAACCGGCAACTGAAACAGCAGAAAAAATCCTCGCAGATTCCGGTTCTGTGATTTTATCCGGGACTTTTTCCCCTGACAGAGAACCGAATTTTCAGAAAGCGGAAAATCAGAATAATCTGCCGGATCTTATCCGAAACGGCAAAGAAGATCATAAGGGAAAAAATCTGTCTCAGGAGCCGAAATCAGATGAATTTCGGAAGATTCATGATGCTGTATTCAGGGAAAAACACCAAGATGATCAGTTTGGCCTGCCTGTGTGCACAAAGACTGCCGCGTTTTCCGGAGGACTGCCAAACTGAAAGTTTGTGCTCCGGATGTTTTTTATTCTAACGGGTTATCCTATAACAAACAGGAGGGAGAATTTTATGATGTGGAAAAAAATGGTCTCAGCAACAGTCTGTATGTTTTTTCTGCTGAGCGGAGGACTGGTGTCAGAGCTTCGGGCAGAGCAGAGCAGTATGCCCAAAGAAATCCGGGTGGGATTTGTTCCCAGCATGGGAGAGGGGGATGTGGAAATTTATCAGTCCCTTACCGAACATATGGGAAAGGAGATGGGCATTGCGGTAAAAGCCTATACAGCCAAAGACTATGCAGGCATTATTCAGGCATTGGCCTACGGACAGATTGAATTTGCCCGGCTGGGTCCCAAAAGCTATGTGGAGGCCAAAGAGAAATCCGACATTGAGGTTCTGGCCCTGGAACTGGGCAAGGAGGGAAAACCCGGATACAACGGGATCATCATTGTCAAAAAAGGAAGCGGGATTGAGACTTTTGAACAGACCAAAGGACTGCGTTTTCTTTTCACGGAACCGGACTCCACTTCCGGTTATCTGGTTCCCAGTGTGATGTTTGCCCGTGATCTCAAAATCAGTCCCAAAACCCATTTTTCCTCTGTGGGATTTTCCGGTTCTCACGGTGATTCCATTCTGGCAGTGAAAAACGGCAAAGCCGATGTTGCGGCTGTGGCGAACAAACTGCTGGATCGCATGGTGGAAAAAGGGGAAGTGACCCATGAGGATTTTGTGATTCTCAAAACATCGGAACTGATTCCGGGTCCCTGTTTCTGCGCCCTGAGAAATGTGCCGCAGGAAATGAAACTGGCATTTCAGAATGCCCTGATTTCCTTCAATTCCCATAAAGAGGATTTGGAAAAACTGCAGTGCGGCGGATATCAGAAAACCGATGACAAAACCTATGACATTGTCCGTGAACTGGAAGAGATGAAAAAGAAACTGGCATTCAAATAAAAAACTCCGCACTTTCCCTGCCGGATGCAGATTTTCAGAGTCAGTTCATTATTTCGGAGTTCCGGATGGAAACTGTGGGCATACGGTTTCAGTTTTTCGTCCGGATTTTGAAATAAAACAGCGGCAGGGGGTCAAATCCGCTGATTCAGAAATTCCCCTCTCCCGGTGGGACAATGCTGCTGACTTAGGGCTTGTAAAAAAACAACCTGTACAATTTTCCTGTCCGGAAACCCTGAGGATTTTCAAAACCCTCAGGCTTTATGACAGGTTATTTTGATACAGACCTTTAAGGGGAGAACACTTCAAAGTCCCCCTTTTGCAAAGGCAGGGCTGTTAAGTTCTTTAAAAATTCCCCTCCTGAGAGGCAGGGCTGTCAGGTTCGCCGCCTGCCCCGCCTCCTGACCCGTTGCGGGGCTCTGCCCCAATGCCATTAAGTTAAGGAGAACGCTCTGTCGGAAAGCCCTGAAAGGGCGGAAT
>CAZDIU010000213.1:0-9763 GCA_964505535.1 uncultured Desulfobacterales bacterium
CCCCGGAATGACTGCCAGCCAACCCGATCGCTTCACCGGACAGAGCCGGTGATCTCTGCATTAGCAGATGAGAAAAAAATGAAATCACTCGAACTGAAAAAGCAGATACGAAATTTATCAGAATTATATGCAATAAAAAAAAATATTGGGATAAATGAATCATATGAGACAGCAATTATTTTCCTGAATATAAGAGATAATTTCCTGTCTGAGTCATTTGAAGCAATTGAACAGAATACGATATGGAAACAGAGATTGACAAAAAGGCATCCGAATGTGAAAGATACATTTGAAATGCAGTCTTCAAACAGTTCGGACGCTCTTCTGATGAGTATTTTCTGCCATCCGAAAATCAGTTCATGGAAAAGCATTCGCAATCTGTTCAATATCAATCAGATAAATCCTGAATTCGGCTTTAAGGCGGAAATTCCTAAAATAAACGGCAGCAAAGACAGGACTGAAATAGATATAGCATTTGAAGATATATTTGCAGAAGCGAAACTGACAGAAGATGATTTCACTGAAAAGGAGATAAGTGCGGTTCAGGAGTATCAGGGAATATCAGATTTTTATGATATTGATTCTCTGCCAATCAGAAACGGAAAATATCAAAATTATCAAATCATCAGAAATCTGCTTGCAGCAAAACATTGGGGAAAAAGACATTTTCTTTTCTGTGATGAAAGGCGATCTGATCTGGTAAGAAGTTACTATGAAACAGTATCGTGTGTAACAGATAATAATTACAGGAATAAATGCAGAGTTGTTTTTTGGCAGGAGATATGCAGAATTGCGGGAGACGGTCTTAAACAATTTCTGCATGAAAAATATGGAATCATCTGATAATGAGGAAATTATAAATATGAACGTCATTACTTATTCTCAACTTAATGAACTGGTTATGAAACTTCCAGCCGGCAAACTGTCTTTGGCGTATAGTTTATTGGCAGATTTAACTAAAAAGGAAGGAGATGAAATATTGTCGAAATCAGATTTCATGAGCCTTCCTTTGAATGAAAGACGCAGGTTAATGGCGCAGCAAGCCCTTGATATGATTTCTCATTATGAACGAGATTCAGAGAATCGTCAGACATGGCAAGCCGGAGACTTTGCTGATGAATATTAGTCGTGGCGTTGATAAACAGAGGTTCATTGAAAAAATTGGGACTGTTTCACCTGAAATCCTGAGATCGATAGTAACATCAATAGTTGCAGTAATTGAATACTGAAACAGAGTAAATGATTGCTAACCAAGCGGTCAAGCGGACGGCTATCGCCGCCCGTTAGCATAATCAAAAAGAATTGAATTGGGAGGGAATTATGGAATGCCCACATTGTTACAATGAAGAAGTGCATGGTTCCGGATTTAACAGAGCAGTCAAAAGATACCATTTGTCAATGGAACGTGTTGGCTATGACGACACCTACAATCATTATCAGTGTCCCAGATGTACTCTGATAAGAAAACAACAAAGTGGTTTCATGTCTTCCGGGTTAATTGAAAATGTGCCACACGAAGAGGTAAAAGCTATAGTGGAAAGGGCTTCCAAAGGTGGTGGTGCATTGGGAGCGATTGTCTTAATTGGTGCTGGTATTCTTTTGATGGGAGCATTGGCTTCTAAAGATTAACCAATAACATTATAGGAGATTATTTATGCTTCAGGCAAAACAGGAAGTACAACAATTGCTTAACCAACTCCCTGAAAGTGTTTCTTTCGATGATATTCAATACCATATTTATGTTCGTCAGAAAATAAAGCGTGGGATTGAAGATGTTGAATCAGGAAATACAATTTCAGAGGAAGAATTCGATAAACGGATGTCAAGATGGCTCGAACCGTAAGATGGACTGAAACTGCAACAGAAGACCTTAATGAGGTTGCAAGATTTATTGCAAGAGATTCTCATTATTATGCTGCCGCTTTTGTAAGAGAGACTCGCAAAGCTGCACGTTCTCTTAATTTTTCTCCAGAAAGAGGAAGGGTTGTACCGGAAAGCGATAGAACGGATATTCGAGAAATATTCGTAAAAAGTTACCGACTGATATATCAAATTACTGCTCGTGAGGTTTTTATATTGGCTTTGATACATGGGGCAAGAGACCTTGCCGATTTATGGAAGAATAGCGGTTATCAAAAAATGAATTGTTAACCAATCGCTCAACCGGACGGCGGACAAGCCGCCGCCGCTTAACTTGTTGTTAGGCTCATTTAAAGAGAGCGGAAAGTGATGGCTGACATGGCTGATAAACTGAAAATAAACAACAACGATATGATTACGTTACTGGATTATTCAACAGATGAAATAAGGACTATCTTAAAATTTGCACATAAAATGAAGATCGGATAACACATTTTGTAATAATTACCGATGATATGAACAGTCCTTGTTATCGGAAAGTGATGTCGTTTATACAGCCGCATGGACATTGGCAGGCAGAACAGAAACGGAAAACAGAGTACGGTATAATAAGCTGGAATTATACAGAGTAACCAGTGAAGTGATGAATCGTGTTTCCAAAAAAAGACGGTAGTTACATGCATTGCCTGCCTGCTGCTCATAATTCCGATCATCAGTTTGAAGTTACAAATGATGTGTTTGAGAGCAGGGCATCCGTAGTTTTTGGAATCCTCTCATTGACGATTTAATCGAAATTCTGAAAAGACATTCGGCGGTGAAAAGTGTCCGTATTGTCAATTATGATGAAACGCCGGCAGGAAAAATTGAAGCAAAATTACGCTGTCGCCTTGTCAGAGATTACCATATGCAGGTATGGTTCCACCATGAACCGGAATTTCAGGACTATGCCTGTCAGTTATTTAAGGGTTAACATATTGAACCACTCCCCGCCGCAAGCGGCAGGGTATTAAACCCTTGCTGCGCAATAAATCCGGCTGGATATCGGAAAAACAAAGGAGGATATATGAGACTGTCAGCGAAGTTATTCATTTTTGTTATGATTATTATGTTTCCACAGAGTCAGATTTCCGCGAAAACTGTCAAAATGGCTGTTTTTATGCTGGATCCATTCATGATGCAGGAAAATGCAGCCTCCAAAAAAGTTGCTGGAGTGACAATTGATTACTGGAAAGAGTTTATTGCCCCGGAAATGGGCGTGGATTTTGAAGTCGCCGACATCTATCCTATTCTCAGAGCATTGCAAATGCTAAGAGACGGAGAAGTGGATGTTGTTTCCCAACTGACAAAAATACCTGAGCGTGAAGCTGAGTTTCTTTATCCTGAAACGCCCTTAACCTCAATAATAAGCTGCCTCGTTGTTCCAAAGGACAGTCCTCTGAAAGAAGTCAAAACGTCTGAAGATTTATTTGGAATGACAGTTGGTTTCATAAAAGCAGCCTACATTCCTGAAATGTTGAAACATGAAAAAATCAAATTGGATTTGATAACAACCACTGATTACCGAGAAATGAACTATAACAAACTGCAAAATAAAAGAACGGATGCGATGCTGGACATCAATTATGTGTCTATGAGGTATTGGCTGGAGACCAAAGGGTATCTTGACCAAATCAGATTTATTATGTTGCCGGTCAAGCCTGTGGAGGTATTCAGTATCTTTCGTAACACCAAAGAAGGCGCTGCATTAAGAGACGCTTTTGACAAGGCAAACAGAAAGGGAATTTCTGAAAAAGTCTTTGAAAAAATGACTCAAAAATATTTAAAACCATAGCCTTGAAATTTATTTCAGGGGCGGATGCAGGTTAAACCGCACAAGGATTTCAAATCTGCGATTTGCAAGAGGGGATGCAACCAGCAGATTTGCATACATTTTTCATATACATTAACCTGAAACGAAAGGAGGTCTTAAACAGCAGATTGATGTGCGAAGTGCGTTGTATTTCCACCAAAACACAAACAAAACAAAACGTTAAGGAGGGAAATTGCCATGTCGAGCATTTACAAAGTTATCGAACTGGTTGGAACAAGCCCCACATCATGGGAAGAAGCAGCCAAAACAGCTGTGGAAACCGCATCCAAGAATCTGAAAAATTTGAGAATTGCAGAGGTTAAGGAGCTTGATATGAAGATCGAGGACGGAAAGGTGACTGCATACCGCGCCAGAATAAATGTGTCTTTCAAATATGAAGGCGGGGACTGAACCATTGAAAGCTGAGATGCAGTTTACCATTTTGACAACCCCCTGAATCAGTGCGGGCAGTTCCTGATTTTATGCCGGACTGCCCGTATCTGAAAAGCAGATTGAAAGGTTCTGAAATGTGAACGTCGGCCTTCAAATCTTCTTGAAAGTTTCCATTGAAGGACAACTTTGGTTATTCCATCCATGTGCCGGTCTGAAAAGGATAGTTCCATTTGGCAAAAATCTTTTCCAGTTCACCGGAAGCAAGCAGTTCGACAATCCGCCTGTCAAATATTTTTACCAGTTCCTCTGATTTGGGGGATTTTTTGCAGACCATGTATCCTTTGTCACCGCCAATGGTTTCCATCTGGTACAGATTCATATCTGTTTTGTTTTCTTTGATATAATTCTCTGCATCCGTATAAGCTTCAAGATAGGCATCCGCCCGGTTCTTTGCCAGCATCCGCCATGCTGTGTCATAATCATCAATCTCACTCCAGTTGAATTTAATGCCTTTGAGATGACGGCTGTTGTGATAATTGTATCCCCGAATCCATATCAGATCCAAGCCGCTGAGAGATTCGGCCCCTTTCCAGTCTTTTATCCGTTCCTTTTTGAAAATCGCGACCGTAAACTCTTTCAGCAGCGGATATTTGGGCGCAATCATGTCTGTTTCAAGATCCTCCAGGTACATGTCCAGAACTGCATCCGCCCTGCCGGAAAGCAGGGTCTGCACAGCACGCTTCCAGGGCATAATCTGAAATTTCATTTTTATTCCCGCAGGCTCATACACCGCGCGGATAATGTCAAAAAAAAGACCGGTTCCGTCTTCATTGGTCTGTCCTTCCCATACCGGGGTGGCAATATGAATGGTCTCTGTTTTCTCTGCTTCCAGTGCGTAAGCACCTGTGGCAATGCACAGGATCAGACCCAGAATCATTCCCTGGGTGAAAAGCATTCCTGTTTTGGTCTTTGTTTCAGATGCTGCCATATCATTCTCCTTTTGCTGGTGGTTCAAAATTTGGTAGTGGGTCTTTTCGTACTGATAAACCTAACCCCCCTGCCCCCCTTCCCTGAAGGGAAGGGGGATAACCGCGGGTGAGTTCCGATTTTGTCAGTATGAAAAGTCCCACCACCCAAAATTTGTGATTTTTACGGTGGAACAGGCATTCCTGCCTGTCTGTTCCCCAATTTTTTTCAACGGGTTGCTTTCACATCCGCATTCCAGTGCCCGGGCCTGCGGACAATGCCCTGCTCCCCTATGTTTTCTCCGTAATTTCCATAGCATTCCAGTGTGTTGAGAAATATCTGCTCCAAATGGGTCAGATAGGCATGAACAGATTCAAAAATTCCTTCCAGACTGTCCGATTCCCTGCTGCTGCGCAGATCGATCAGCCATTTTCCCTTGTATGCCTGTCTGTTTTTATGAATGGGCCGGTTGACTCTTGTTTTGGGCATGAGAAAGAGATCCAGCACAGTGAAAAGGTGATATGCTGCTGAAATATTGTTGCGAATGATGATGCCGGATCGGGGAGCAAAGGCCAGAATTTTCCGCGCGGCCAGATCATCCAGGATAAAAAAATGATCTTCCGGAATATCGGTCTGCCAGTGCTGCATATTGTATTTCTGCCGCTTTTCCTTTGCATCAAAATAAAAGCGTTTTGTGCTTTTTGCCGGATCAGGTATAGAAAAGTCCGGATGGCGGAAGGAATCGGATCGATCATGGAAAAGGATATGATTTATATGGAAAAAATGCTTCAGTTCCTGCTCAAAAGATACTGTCATTGTCTTTTTCCATGATTGATGAATATGATCGGAGACAGATTTATCCCGAACTGACTCTTCGGGACACTGAAATCATCCGGAAAAGAATGCCGGATGTTGCGTTCGGCACTTCGGAAATGACTTGCAGCAAACCGGATTTTTCCAAAAAATCCGGTTTTTCTGTGAAGGTGAAATCACAAAATCAAACCTGGCAGCATGCTACTGCGCCTGCGTCATATCAGCGCCGGTTCCCCAGGAAGCTGACCAGACTTGCGCGTCATGCACATAATGCACACTGTTTCCCAATATCACGGAACGGTCGGAATCAGTGTTGGAACCCACATAATAACCGGATTGAAACAGCGGATGTATTTCTGCATTGTCAGCCACAATCATGCGTCCCTGCTCCTCAATTCCGGTTTTTCCCCCGGCCTGTTCCCCTGTAAACACATTGAACATATAAAGTCCGGTATGGGTCCAGTTGTAATAATACCAGGGATCAGAAGGATTGCTGTAATAGGAATAACCACCCACTGTGCTGTGCATTTCCACAGGAACAGCCAGGCGTGCCGGTCTTTCTGCTGTGCCAGGCAGCCATGTGAAGGCATGATGATCATACAATGCCTCGGAACCGGTTCCCCGTTTGCCGATGACAAGGGAATTGACCTCTTTGGGGCTTGCGGGATTGGAGATGTCAAACAGGGAAAGTTTCACTCCCTGATACCACGCTCCTCTTCCTCTGAAATCACTGGAAGAGGTATCCGGAATCGCGTCTTTTCCAATGCCCAGCAGCAGGTTGTCTCCCACCGGATGCAGATAATCAGAATATCCGTCAATCTGCAGTTCGCCCAGGGTTTTGGGATTTGCCGGGTCAGACAGATCAAACACATACAGGGGATCGGTCACCCGGAAGGTGACAAGATACGCGTTTTTTCCGGCAAAGCGGACAGCATAAAGCTGCTCTCCGGGTTTTCCGATGCCGTCAAGATGGGAAATTTCTTTCAGAGCAGACTGCCCGTCCTCTTTCATCAGGGTCAGGCGGGTGGTTGCAGATTGCGTCCATGTGTTACCCAGAGATGTGGCAATGCGCAGCACGTTTTCGTATTCGCTCATGCGGAAAGGTTTCTTGTCCTGCTCCCATCCCAGATGACCGGGCACAGTTCCGGAGGCTTTGTACATCGGGCCTGTCTCTGTAAGAGCAAATTTGTGCAGATCCGTGTTTTCGGGGTATTCACCTGCAACGACTGTATTAAAGCTGCTGTAATACATACTGTAATCATGGCGGACGGTTGCCAGATACAGACTTTCCGGTGAAACATAGATGGTTTCTGTGGGGCCGGATATGCTCTGGCTGACCGGAGTTTCCGGTGCATCCAGTTTAATGGCTGTGACAGTGATCAGGGTGGGCTGTTCTGTCCGGGTTTGATCAAAGGGAGGGAGGAAACAGCTTGCAGCACTGACCAGACTGCCTTTGTCCTCTCCGTTGATGCGCAGTCCGGGCACCAGATCCGGAAGCTCCGCATTGTTCAGAATCTGCTGATTCTTTTCAATTCCCTCATTTGTATAGACATACCTGTCATATCCCTCCGGCATGGGTGTAAATCGCGTGACCAGATACAGTGTATCCCCAATCCGGCGGCTGGAAATCAGATGCCCGTCCAGTTCCAGTTTTGTGATTTGCTGTGCATTGTCCGGATTGCTGACATTGTACAGCACCACTTCCGTGCTTCCTTTGGTCCAGTACCAGGGCGCAAACCAGTATCCCCACATATTGCCCATTGTTCCGCCGATGGTCACAAGAATATCCGGTTTGTTTTCACCCCGTCCTGTGACAAGATACAGCCCTTCCACCTGCTGTTTATGTTCTTCGAGCATAATTTTTCCCACTTCGGCACCAGAGGGCGGTGTTTCACTGATGCGCATGATGCGGATGAATTCCTCATTGTTATAAGTGTAATATTCCGGAACAATATACAGATATTTCCCGTCTGTTTTCATCACATCTGCCTCATCCACACCGGATTCCTGCAGATTGGTTGCGGAAAACTGGGGACCAGCGCCTGAACCGGAATCTGCTGCTGTGTCAGTGGGTGCAGGAGAAGTTCCTCCTGCGAAAGGCACACTGTCATAATAATAGAAGATTCTGTCTTCCGCAATCCGCCGGAGTCCCTTTTTCAGATACATCTCCAGTTCTGTGTCCGAAGAAAAACGGGAAAGGCCGCCCTCCGCGGCTGTCACCTGCAGTACCACGATATTTTCCAGCACCACATGGGCGAGATCAGACGGTGTGTAGGCATAGGCATAATACAGAACATCACCGGGATTCAGCCCCAAATCCTTCAGGGTCAGCGTGCCAATCAAATCCGTGTCAGAACTGCGGGAAAAGGAATAGGTCAAAGCGAAGTAATCCAAATCAGGGGTCAGTGGGAAAATTCCCTGGGGGCAAAGCAGAAAAATCTCATTGATCGTACTGGCGGTAAACAGAAACCATTCATGGGCCGGGATATCTCCGGATCGCGGTGTGATATTGACCCGAAGTTCCAGCAGTTCCTCTGCCCCGGCCTCAATGTTCACGATACCGGGCGGCGGGACAATGACCCGTTTTTCAGCAGAAAAAGCAGGCCCTGCAAAAAGGCCCGCAGCCAGAAAACACAGTGTCACAAAAAACATACTCTGTTTACGCATTGTTACCTCCTGTGGGTTTGTGCAGGGTGCCGGAAAAAGATTTTTTGCACTGCCGGAGAAAAACCGCATCCGGAATGAAACAGTTGCTTTTCCGATCCGGAAAAAACCTTTTTCTGAAAACCTGCGGGTTATGAAGGGAACTGTTCCTTATGTTTGTTTATACAGATTTTCAGTCATGGAATCAAACATTTTTTTTATCTGCCATACTTACTTCTTGATGATTCTGTTTGATTCTGATAACTGTTGTCAGCAGCTTCCATTTCACTTTTGGCATGCTGCAGTGGTTAAACCGCAGAAATGCAATTTTTGCAACCCCGTATTGCCTTCCTCAGAAAACAGGGAACAAACGGCAAAAATTATGAATCTCATTGAAAACATATCCAAAAACACTGCATGTTCGGATGAGATGATCTGCCGGATTCTTTGTGAACGGAACCTGATTTCAGAGCATCAGGTGGAGGAAATTCTCAAAAAAAAAGACTGGCTGAAAAAAGAGCTGAAACGGCGCCGAACTGCAAAAGGGCCTCATGATCTTTTTCCGGACACGATCAGCATCACGGATGTGATTGTGTCTTTAAACCTGAAACGTGCTGATCACATTCCCGGAAATCTGGATGAGGAAAGCATTTACAGCACACTGGCCAGAGAATGGGGAATTCCCTACAAAAAAATCAATCCGCTGGAACTGGATCTCAATCTGGTGACCACCACCATCCCCCGGTCCTTTGCTCTCAAGCATCTCATTGTTCCCATTGCCCGGCAGGAAAAGGAACTGATTGTTGCCACCCCCAATCCCTTTAACGCGGAAATCATGGAGGATATTGCCCGCGTCACCCAGCTCCGGATTGTGCCTGTGGTCTCCTCCAAATCCGATATTGTCCGGCTGATCAATGAATTCTTCGGCTTCAAGCGATCCATTGCCGAGGCAGAGCAGTATTTTTCCGGCCCTGCTGTGGATCTGGGCAATCTGGAGCAGTATGTGCGGGTGCGGGGCGGGGATGAATCCATGACCCATGACCGGCATATCATCAATGCAGTCAACCATCTCTTCACCTATGCCTTTGACCAGCGTGCCAGTGACATCCATATTGAACCCAAACGGGACATCACCCTGGTGCGGCTGCGCATTGACGGTGTGCTGCATACGGTGTACAAACTGCCCAAAAGTCTTCATTATGCCATTGTCAGCCGCATCAAGATTCTTTCCCGACTGGA
>CAZDIU010000214.1:0-9642 GCA_964505535.1 uncultured Desulfobacterales bacterium
ATTGCGATTTTCCTGGTATGCCTGGTGCTGTGCGGATGCGAGGAGCATGCGCCGGAGCCTCCCCCCAAACCCAAGGAAGTCCGAAAAAAAATCATTGCGCGGCCCGGTCCCCCGAAATCCGAGACGATTGCCGCGGCAGATGTCTCTGCTTCTGATCAGTCTCCGGAACAGAAACAGGCTCCGGAACAAAAAACCGGAACCCCGGGACCGGAAAAAGCTGCTCAACCCACTCCCTCCCAACCCGTGAGTGTGCCAAAAGATGATGAGCAGCAGGAAACGGATGTTTCCAAAACAGAGACAGCGGAGACGGCACAAAGCGGGACAGGGGAGGGGGAACTGTCTGATGAGGCTCTGCCTTCGGATATTCCGGACACAGGCGAGGTGGATGAGTCTCTTGCAGCCATTTCCGGCATGGACGCGGAAGATGCGGATAAATTCACAGCGTCATACAGTCCAAAGGGAAAAGCTGATCCTTTTGAACCTCTCCTGAGAGAGGAACCCAAAAAAACGGAAAAACCGCCTGAGCCGAAAGATGAAGCGGTTTCCTCCAAACCCAAACCGCCGCCAAGACGCCTGACACCCCTTGAAAGGCTGGATCTGGGACAGTTGAAACTGGTGGGGATCATCCGGGCCGAGTCCGGAAACAAGGCTTTGGTGGAAGAGGCATCCGGAAAAGGCTATATCATTGTCAAGGGAACCTATATCGGAATTCATTCGGGAATTGTTGTGGATATTCTCCAGGATCGTGTTGTGGTGGAAGAACAGGATGAGGATGTGTTGGGAAAAGTGACTGTGAGAAAAAGAGAGCTGAAATTTAACAGACCTGAGGGAGAAGACTATTATGAAATGTAACTGTGCAGGGGCCTCCCGGTACGGAGTTATCCCCATATCCCTTGCCGTTTTCATTCTGTTTGCCGTCATCGGCATGCAGGACGCGGCCCGGGCAGCAGATAATTCTCTGAACAAATCCATTGAAAATGTAAAAATTACAGATCATCCTGAATCCGTTGACATAGTGATTCAGGGAAGCCAGTCCCTGACCTACACGTCTGTCAGGCAGATTTCTCCGATGGGTCTTATTCTGTATTTTTCCAAAACCCGTCTCAACGCGACCCAAACTTTTTTCACTCCCCCGAATCCGGTGCTTCAGTCGGTTACAGCGTCCCAGATTGTGGATACATCCAAAATTGAACTCTATCTGAAAAAAGACGCTTTTTATGAAATCACCCGGGAAGGAAACGGACTGAGGGTGTCTTTCAGCAAGACAGTCGGAATGCCGCGGGCCATGGCTCCTGCCCCGGAGCCGCAGCCGGCCTACTCCCGTGAACCCTCACCTGTTCCGCTTCCCGCGCCCGTTTCTGCAACCACGACAGAATCGCGTGCTGCTCCCGGTTTTCCGGGCACGAATCATCTGCAGTCTGTTTATGCCGCAAAATTCGGTGACAGTCTGAAGGTTTTTGTGGGTGCCAACGGCATGATCACCAATTACCGATCCTTTATCATTGACAGCCCTCCCCGCATTGTTTTTGATATTTTCAATATCCAAAGCCCCTATACAGGTGAAAAGGTCATACCGGTCAATACCAAATGGGTCAGCCAGATCCGGTATTACAACTATTCCGACAGGGTTCGGGTCATTCTGGAAACCCAGGCTGCCTATCTTTCAGCTTTTCAGGGAATTCCGGTTGAAAACGGACTGCTGATTCAGATGGGCGAAGGCATTGTGGCTGCTCCCACTGAGAGACAGCCTGCTCCGGCTGAAACAGCGGATGTGTCATCCTCCCCTGCATCCGGTTCTGTGCGGCTGCAGTCTGTTTATGCCACCCAACTGGATAAGGGTATGCTGGTGACTGTCCGGGGCAACGGCAGCATCAGCAGCTACAAAACCTCTGTGGCAAATGATCCGCCCAGAATTATTGTGGACATGGCCGGTGTTGAAACACCCTATGCGGGAGAGAGTTTTTTCCCGGTGGATACTCAGTGGGTCAAAAACGTCCGGCATCAGGGCACCCCGGACGGAGTGCAGATGGTCATTGAAACACGGGAACCCTGGCTTTCCGCATTTTCAGCCTATCCGGACAGAAACGGCATGGTGGTGCACATCGGGACCGGACAGGGAATTGCTGATACAGGTATGCGTTTCACCGCACCCGCACCCTCTCCTTCCCCCCCGGTGGATTATACCAGGGCCGCACAGGTGGAACGCATTGATTTTCTGAGTGCAGAGGCCGGAAAATCCATGCTGGTTGTGGGCACTACACGGCCGGTGCAGTATGAGGTGATGGAGTCCGGGGACAGGAAACTGGAAGTGAAACTTTTTAATACCGGCCTTCCGGATCGTTACGCACGTCCCCTGATAACAGACAGGTTTGAGAGCGCAGTGGATCAAATCAGTCCTGTGCGCAGGCCGGATATGAAAAACACTGCCCTGTTTGACATACAGTTGCGGGAGTCTGTGCCGTATTTTGTCGAGCAGGAGGGAGGAAACCTGAAGATTCATTTTGAAGCATCCTCCATATCCCCCAAACCCATTGTGGCCATTCCGACCGTGATGGTTCCTCCCCCACCGGCAGCAGCGGCATCTGCATCCCCCCCTGCACCGGCAGCATCGCGGGATATATCCGCAGTCCCCCCCCCTGCCAAAGGGATCGAGGGAATTGCAGCACTCAGTCCGGATGCCGGTCTGAAAACTCCGGGTCTCTCTCCTGCACCCGCAGAGGATATGGCAGACGTGAATACCGGTTTTTCTGTGGATGAAGTGCCTGAGTATACCGGAGAAAAGATTGCGCTGGATTTTTATGAAACCGACATCAAGAATGTGTTCCGCATTCTGCGGGAAATCAGCGGAAGAAACTTTGCGGTGGATAAGGATGTCACCGGCAAAGTGACCCTGACCCTGGCTGAGCCGGTTCCATGGGATCAGGTGCTGGATCTGATTTTGAAAATGAACCAGTTGGGCAAAACCGCAGAAGGCAATATCATCCGTGTTGCCACACGCAAAACCCTGGATGAGGAGGAAAAGCTCCGGCAGGAAAAAAGGACTGCGGAACTGACTCTGCGGGATCAGCAGAAGCAGATGGAGCCCCTGATTACCGAATACATACCGGTCAACTATTCCAAAGCCAAAGCGGAAATTGCGCCGCATATTGAAAAACTGCTGACCAAGGATCGGGGCAGTGTGAGTGTGGATGACAGAACCAATATGATCATCATTACAGACACTGCCGACAAAATCAGGCAGGGCAAGGATCTGATTCGCAAGCTCGACAGGGTTACGCCGCAGGTCATCATTGAAGCCAGAATCGTGGAAGCCAGTGAGTCTTTCTCCCGTGTGGTGGGAACCCAGTGGGAAATGGCTCTCGGTGTGCAGCAGGTCGGAACAACCGGGGAAGCGAAGACCGGTGATGTGGCTGCCGGTGTGACCGGTCTGACAGATACGGTGGTGGATATGATTGCAGACCGTGTGGGAGTGGGACGGCAAAAAGGATACAATGAACTGGGCGGCACATACGGTTTCAACACAGCCATGAATTTTCCTGTCGCCACTGACAATTACGGCAGTTTCGGATTCAGCTTTGCCCGTGTGGCCGGAACCCCGCTGCTGCTCAATGCCAAGCTGCAGGCCATGGAATCCCAGGGCGATGGAAAAATCATTTCCGCACCCAAGATCGTCACCCTTGACAACAAAAAAGCCGTGATCAAGCAGGGTCTGAGTTATCCCTATCAGACCGTGGAGGACGGGGAGGTGAATCTTCAGTTCAAGGATGTGGATCTGCTGCTGGAGGTCACACCCCATGTGACACCGGACAACCGGATTTCCATGACCATCAATATCACCAAAAATGATCTGGGTTCGGTGATTTCCGGAGAGCAGTCTTTTACCACAAAGGAGGCCCAGACAGAACTGCTGGTCAATGACGGTGACACAGTGGTCATCGGCGGCATCATCAAAACTACAGATCGGGACAGTACCACCGGTATTCCGGGTCTGTCAAAAATTCCGATTCTCGGATGGCTTTTCAAGAAAGAGGAAAAGTCTGTTGACAAAGAGGAACTGCTGATTTTCATTACCCCGCGGATTGTCCAGTTGGAGCAGCGGACCGCACAGTTCTGAATGAATCATGAGTTCCGGAGTGAAGTGACGGCTTGATAAGACTTTATAACGATTGCTCCTGTCTTTTCAGAGGACAAGGCTTGCAGTCGTTATAAAGTCTTTTTTTGGCATTTTTTTTGCATATGTTAAAATCAGCATGTTCATTTATTTTGCCATATTTCGGCAGACACAGGTTTTGTGAGGAGTGGAACTGCCATGCCGGAACAGAACCCCGTTCCCTCAGCCGATTATGGAACTGCGGGGAATTTATTGAGTCAGATGGTTCTGCTGGAGGCTTCGGACGCGGCTGTTTCAGAGAAATTTCCGAATCCGGATACCGGGTCCGTCCTCTTCTGTTCTATGTTCCCAACCCTTAATTTTTTTTATGGTTCGTATCAGGGTTGAAAAAATATTTTCAGTTTTGCACCGAACATGCCAGTCTGAAAAACTGGCAGTCTCCGAGAGAGCGGTTTTGCTGTTTCAGATTTCCGAAAACTGCAGGGATAATGCTTACATTCAGTCATGAGATATATGCATCATCCGTACAGTTTTTCCTGGCAGAAATTTTTCAGGCTGAAAAGCGGTTTCCGGTTAGGGAAATGGAAGAATCAATTAACAGAATAGGAAAGGTGTTGCCATGAAAATAAGCATTTGTAAGTCTGTGACTCTGTTTTTTCTTATTGCAGGCATTGTATTCAGTATCAGCGGATGCGGCTCAAGCGGCGGAATGAATGACGGTGAGACCAGCGGAGGGACACCGGCTGTTGTTGTTGCCCCCGCAGCCATTGAAATGTCTACAGGCAAAACCAGTATTCCTGCCGATGGTATCAGTTCCACCACTGTTACGGCGGCTATGACCGGCAGCAGCGGACAGCCCGTGTCCCAGGGAACTTCCGTAACCTTCAGTACCACTTTGGGCAAATTTCCCAACGGTCAGACCTCCTATACGGTGAAAACACCGGATGAGACCGGTTCGGTTTCCACTTCGATCATTGCGGGAAATATTGCAGGCACAGCCCAGATCAGGGGGCTGGCCGGAAGTGTTTCCCAGGCGACTACCCTTGAGTTTACCGGTGGTACGGGAATACCGCCCGCAGCCACGATCACCCTTACGGCAACACCGGACAAAATTCCCTCGGACGGCGTGAGTTTTTCAAAAATCACAGCCACATTGAAAGACAGCGGCGGAACTCCTGTTTCTGCCGGAACCGTGCTGAATTTCACCACCACATACGGTACGTTCCTGAGCGGGGGACAGAGCGCCACCGCGGTGACAGATGCCAATGGTTCCGGTTCGGTTTCCCTCATTTCTTCCACAACGGATGCTGTGGCCACAGTTACCTGCTCTTCCGGAGGAATTGCACAGGTGATTTCCGTGATTTTCGGTCAGGGCGCAACCAATCTGCCTGTGGCATCCATTTCGCTGTCGGCCAATCCCTCAACCATCAATCCGGACGGTTTCAGTTCCACTGTGGTGACCGCCACCCTGAGCGACAGCGGGGGGACAGCCGTGCCCGACGGCACACAGGTGCGGCTGTCCACAACGTTGGGCCGATTCCCCAATGGAACGCAAAGCATTGCCCTGACCACAAGCGGCGGCAAGGCTGCCGTTGCCCTGATTTCCAATGAGGATGAGGAAGGTGTGGCAAAAGTCACGGCTTCCGCAGGCGGAGTCTCCCAGTCCACCAGTGTGTTCATCGGTGTCACGGAAGAAACCGCACCGCCCAGCAAAATTACCATCAAAGCGGGGGCGGCCTCTCTGATTCCCAATGGGAAAACCTCCACCAATATAGATGTGAATGTGACAGATTCCAAAGGAACTGCGGTTGCTGACGGCACACAGGTGACAGTTGCCATTATTGAGGGGACAGGTTCGTTTGACAAAAACAAACTGGAATCTGTTGTCACCAGAGGCACGGTAAGCGGCACGCTGCCCAATCTGACCTATTATGCATATTCCACTCCGGGAACCGTGGTGATTCAGGCAAGCACGCAGAACGGTCTTTCCGCTTCTGTGCCGATTTCTCTGACAGAGGGGCTGATTGTTCTTTCGGCAAATCCCGCAGAACTGATTGCCAACGGCAGTGCGGAAAGCACCATCACCGCACAGTTGCGGGATGCAGATTTCAATATCCTGCAGGATGCCGGAATCCGGATCACCTTTTCCGCTGATTCCGGAACCTTCAAATCCAGCGGCGACAGACAGGTCACCGGCACAACCCAGGGCGGTGTGTCCACTGTCACCTATGTGGCTGCCAGACAGTCCGGAGCGGTGAAGATTTCCGCATCTGCCACAGGTTACGGTTCTGCGGAAACCTCTCTGACACTGGTTTCTCAGCAGATAGCTTCTTTGCTGCTGAGCACACCTGAAGCCGTTCCGGCAGACGGGGTAAGCTCCACAACCCTTACTGCCACAGCCAAAGACAGCGGGGGAAAGGCGGTTTCCAAAGGCACACCCATAACTTTTAAGATCAGCAATACGGGATACGGGAAATTCCCCAACGGAACCGGTGAGTTTACGGTGGAAACCCCGGATGATTCCGGAGCAGTGACCGTATCTGTCATTTCTGCCGGAACCACTGCCGGAATCGCAGTGGTCACTGCAACTGCCGGAAATGTAACTCAGAGCACCACAGTGGAATTCTCCCTTCCGGGAGCTACGCAGCCGAGTATGACCCTGAGCGGCCCGGCAGAGCTTACTGCGGATGGAAAGACAAGTGGCACCATCACGGCCACGCTGAAACAGGCTTCCGGTGATTCAGCTCCTGCGGGAACTTCCATCACATTTTCCACATCAACAGTGGGCAAATTTCCGAATGGCACAAGGAGTTACACTGTAAAAACTGCCAATGACACCGGAACGGTGACTGTGGCTCTGCTTTCTGAAACAGTTTCGGCATCCACACTGACAACCGTTACGGCTTCCGCTCTCGGCATCAGCAGATCCATTGATATTCTGTTCATTCTGAATCCTCCGGCATTCATACTGACAGCAGAGGGCTATCCTGATCCCACATCCATCAATGTCAAGGGAACCGGCGGACAGGCCACATCACAGATTGTTTTTGATGTGAAAGACAGTTCCGGAAATCTGGTGGGAGATGGTTATCGCATTGATTTTGAAATCCTCACCGGCCCCAATGGAGGAGAGGAACTTTCACCGGCCTATGCTGTAACAGTCAATGGTCAGGTCAGCACCATTCTGCGCAGCGGGTTCAAATCCGGCCCGGTCAGCATCAAAGCCACGTATCATGACAACACCGCTGTTTCCACCAGCACCAGCCAGATTACCATTAAGTCAGGCCCGCCGGTGGGAGAGGAGTTTGGTATCAGCGCACAGTATTACAATATATCCGGACTCTATATCATAAATCTTCAGGATCCCATTCAGGCAGATGTCGGTGATTTTTCCGGCAACGCAGTACCGGAGAATACGGCCATCTCCTTCAAAACCTATAACACAGGCGGCGAAATTCACCCGGCCAGCGCGGGGACAAGCGGAATTTATGCAGCCAGCACCCTGTATTCGGTTGCCAGTCCCATTCCATCGCAGGGTTTTCTTTCTGTCACTGCCGAGGCAATCAACGGGGGACGGACAACGCATATCACATCACTGGCTGTTGTCCGCCAGACAGAAAACACCCAGATTCTTTATGCCGGTACTGACGGCGGAGGTGTCTATAAATCCACCAATTCCGGTTCCACATGGCAGAATATCAGCCGTTCCTCCACCATTCAGGGACAGAACTGGATTCAGCCCTATGTGAATGATGTGGCCGTTGATCCGGATAATTACAATACCGTGTATGCAGCCACCGGTTATCTGGGAAAAGGCAATCTGTACCGCAGTTTTGACGGCGGATTGAACTGGAACAGCAACCATACGGAAGAATGGAATGGTGTCTTCAGCACAGACAGTGTTGCCGGAGGATCCGGAGCTGTACTGACGGTATTATGTGATGATGATGGCAGTGATACAGGCAATGGGGACAGATATGTCTGGATCGGAACCGAAGGATTGGGCGTGTTTTATGCCACAGACGGAAAACATTTCTCTCAGTCCGGAAGTCTGGGACATGGAAAA
Organism: uncultured Desulfobacterales bacterium; assembly: GCA_964505535.1. GTDB lineage: Bacteria > Desulfobacterota > Desulfobacteria > Desulfobacterales > Desulfococcaceae > JAABRU01. Next base: position 8,178 of record CAZDIU010000214.1, read on the forward strand.
ATTGTTCAGGACATTGTAAAAGTGGAAGGCACAAACGGATCATCTGCCAAGCTCTATGCAGGTACGGCCACCGGTGTTTTCCGCAGCACAGACGGCGGCGTAACATGGACAAAACCGGGCAGTGGTTTTCTGGGAGATTATATCACCAAACTGGCTCTTTATCCCAAAACTTCATCCAGCAGAAATGATGTGCTTTATGCAGGAACCGAAGGAGCCGGGATATGGGTCAGTCTTGACAGCGGGGCAAGCTGGACGCGTTACAGCGGAGGCATCGGCAAAGGGGTCAGTGCCAGTACGGCAAAGGCGGACAGATACAACAAAGGAACCGGAAACATAACCGAAACAGCAGTAAAAGATGCCAGCGGCGAATTTTACAAAGGTACGCCTTCTGACACCTGGACAGTTACAGTTACCGTCACAGGTTCCGGGGATGCTGCGGTTTATTCCTATGCCATCAGCGGCAAAGAATCCGGAGACAAAACTGGGGAACTGCTTGCAGAGAGCGGATATTATGTCATTCCCAACATGCTGCGGTTTAAACCCGAAGGAAACTTTAAAAACGGTGACAAATTCACCTTTACCACCACCCGTGATTCAGGTGAAAACATCAAGGATATTCTGGTGGATAAAGTGCACGGTCTGATCTATATCCTTACCTATTTTTACGGAGAGGAGGAAGCCCATCCGGTGGGGAATGTGTATGTGCATGATCTGAACATTGACGGTTCCATGCCTTTGGGAGACTGGCGGGAGGCCAATACCAATCTGCCCCAGTTTGATCCCCCGGATGACACCACCCTTTTCGGAGTCCACAGCCTTGCAATGGACAATCCGGACAATCCCAAAGCCCTGTTCATCGGCGGGGAAGGGATCAATTTCTACAAAGCCACCACCGGATTGGCAACCGGCGATCCTGCATGGCAGCCGAGCAAAAACGGCCTGACCAATCTGGTCATGGCGCGTATGCCGATTCTGTTCTCTGATATATGCACTATGAGCATTTACATTGTAACTTACGAAAATAACTACGTGGTGTATGAAGTTTATATTCAGGATCAAAATGGAAATCCGCCCATTTCGGGTTCTGTGTTTACAGTAACTCTCAACGGAGCATCTGTAAGAACGGTAACCTATCCGGATACCCTCAGATATCAGGGAACGTTCTATGATCCCTCTGATCCTTCCACAGACAATCCATATATTATTTCGATATATTTGGATCCGACAAAAGAAAACAAGGTGGTTTTTTCTTACAAACCAACCTGTGGAACCGGTGTTCCCGGATGTTCCGGTTCCAATGAGGAAGTGACATACACTTATCCGAAATCGGAATAAATTTATTCCCGTTCCCACGCTCCTGCGTGGGAACATCAATTTCAGCACAAAAAAACCGCAGGAGGGTCATCCTCCTGCGGTTTTTTTATTCCTCATCCTCAAAAACAACACCCAAATCAACCGCAACCCC
>CAZDIU010000215.1:0-9595 GCA_964505535.1 uncultured Desulfobacterales bacterium
GACCGGCCGGTCGCCCCCTACGTATTCCCTCAAAAAAGAGGATGTTTCATTATTTGGGAATTCCCTTAAGATTTTTCAGGTTGATTCACTCTCCATCTTTTTCCCCTTCATCCCCTGTTTTGTTCCTCTCCTGAACCTCTCTCCTCAACGGCGGCGGCCCCGCAGAATGCTTCGGTTTTTCCTCTTCTGTTTTCCGTCCGAACTTTATATCCGCCTTTTTCCACAGATTTTCATGTGCAAAACATTCCCAGCCCCAGCGCAGCCATTTCACCAGAGCGGTTGCCAGCCACAAAGACCAGACAAGCATGAAAATATGATAGGTGAATCTGGGCAGAGAAACTGCCCAGGGCTGAGGCATGTTTCCGTCAATGCGATCCTGTGTCCAGTGCAGAACTCCACTGTTGGACCCGTTGCCGGAAATCTGCATTTCCGGAACCCCCAGCAGACCTTTTTGTATGGCCAGATAAAAGCAGATCATGGCAGCCAGCGTGAAGGCGGCAAGGAACAGTTGCATCACATTGAACACAAACCAGCCTTTGGGCAAATCCGCTTTTTTCCGCAGTCCCAGAGCCAGAAACCATGCAACCACAAGAATTGCTCCCAGCGGATCAATCTGGGTAAGTCCCAGTCCCAGCAATGCCCAGTGCCATGTTTTCAGAGGCGTGAGCGGAATTCTGCCCAGAACTGCAGCAGCCAAAGCAATCACAAACAGATAAGACCAGAACAGTACCGCAGGCCCCATTTTCGGTCCTCCGGTCAGGAGAATCCACCGATCACGGGGCATGTCAAACTGCACCTTTGCATTGACAGCGCGTTCGCCAATATGAATCTCAGACCCTTTTTCCCTGAAAGAAATGGCACGGTTTTCCTGCCATTGCAAATCAATCTGCTGACTGCCCGGTTTCAGGGGAATGCTCACGGTGCGCCCTTCCTGACGGATGGGTTTGCTTTCTTTGTCCATTTTCACATCCCTGAGTTCTGCCCCTTCCGGCAGAGTGATGGTGTGCCGGGTTCCTTTGGAAGAGCGCACCTGCATGGCAAGTTCCGCGCTGCCCATGCGTTTTCCCGGAGTCCATTTCAGCAGCGCGTGATCAATGGTCACGGTCTGACCTTCCACAGCCTCTGGTTTGGATATGCGCAGTTCAATTTTTTCTCCTGCCCAGGGCCGCCACGCGGGTTTCCACAAACCTTCCGCATCCTGCTGATGAATGGGCGGAATCCCGGAAAATTCCAGATGCCAGATGGGACTGGCATCCAGAATCCATATTTCTGACCAGGAATCTGTGTCCGGAGCCTGCAATGTGAGTTTGTCTGTTCTTTCCAGCACGGAAAGCCAGCGGATTTCATTCTGGTGCGGTCCCATGTTCAGCAGAACCTGTCCGTCTTTCACCTGAATGCCCTGGGTGGTGACAGATTCTCCGGAAAGAAGAGGAACCGGAAGAATCACGGGTGTGCCTGCCGGGCTTTTTCTTCTGACTGTGGTTTCCACTTCCCACTGAATCCCCAGCCGCAGGGTGCGTTCCATTTCCAGAAATGCTGGCAGAATGTCTGTGCCGGTCTCTGCAATTTTCTCCTCCCTCTGCCGGATTCGGGTCAGTTGCAGCGTGTCTTCGGGTCTGGCTTCCGCGTCAATCCCCCGGATTTCCCATCCCTGCACATCTGCTGTCACGGCATAGGGTTTGATCTGCATGGGCAGATGAATTTCATTTGCCGGGCCGGTCAGGTTTTTCAGAATCAGGGTGTGAATGCCTTCGGGAACCAGCACCCACAAAATGCCGGAACTGTCTTTGATGACCGTGTTCATTTCCTGGCCGTCAAGCCAAATCTCTTTGGGCATCCAGGATTTCAGACTGCCCGGCAGAGGAACCCCGGTCTGCTGTGCCGCGTGAACCTCAACGCGGAGTTCCAGATGATCCGGATCAGCACGCAGATCCATGCGGCTGAATACCGCGCAGCCAGGCTGGCAGTCATGGGGTTGGAGCAGTTTTGTCTCCAGTTCCTTCAGCAGTTCCTGAGAGGGAAATCCGGCCGCATGGGATTGGGACATCATGCCGGAGCAGAGAAATATCAGCGCGCAGACCGTGACACCCGCAAGTTTCTGCCCTGCCAGATTCCAGTGTTTCCGCACATCCACCAGCCCGAAGATAAACAAAGCCAGAAAAATGACCCGGACAAAACCCAAAAACAGATTCATTGCCGGAGAAATCAGCCGGAAGCGGATTTCCTGTGATTTGCTTACCGGCCCGTTCCACTGAATCTGTGCAGAATTCCAAGTCCACGCGGGAAGACCGGGACCGGTCTGCACACTGGCATTGGGATCATGGGTAAAAACAGCCTGTTTGCGTTTGCCGTAATAAAAACTGGCAGATTTGTCTGCGGACTGCATCGGCTCCGGTGCGTTCATTTTACTGCGCTGCAGATACATATCCTGTCCCTGCATGTATGGCTGCGCTTCCTGAACCTCATCCCCAATCATCGTACTGCTCATCGGTTTTGCCACAGTGCCGGCAGTCGTATCATAGCTCTGCCAGGGATATTCCAACTGCGGATACAGGCCATGACGGATTTGAAGCACCATAAAGGGAATGGTCATGACCAGAAGAACCAGCACGGAACCGATTCCCCACATGCGAACCAGATTCCGGATTTTTCCCACTGGCAGGACGCTGAGCAGCGCCAGTGCTGCAAGAATATGAAGCCAGACATAACGGGGCGCATCTTTTTCATGCCAGATGAGAATCAGGCAGAGCAGCGCAGTCAGTCCCCACAGCGGATTGCGGAGTCTGAAGGTTCCCACGGAAATGACCAGAATGAGAAAAATATCCAGCAGCGTCCATCTGCGCAGCCAGGTTCCGGAGGCTGTATCTGCACCGTTTTGGGAAAAGAGTTTCCAGCCCGGCGGCAGGTGAAGAGTGCCAGAAACTTTTTCAAAATCATGATCCCAGCCGGTTGCGGAAAGGGATGTATCTGCCTTTTCCATGCGGGATTCGGCTGTCAGACGGATATTCCCATGCCGGATTTCCACGCCCTGCTTTCCATTCTGCATGGTGATCAACTGATCCGTGCCGTTGACAGAAACCCGTCCCAAAGAAAGCAAAGGCAGCACGGACAGAGACCAGTTGCTGCTCATGGTTCCGGTAATCTGATCCTGCACAGTGAAACCTTTGCCGTCAAAATCCAGCCACCAGGTGCGCTGGAGTTGCAGTCGATCCGGCGCGGGGGCCTCATTTCCCCTGCGGATCTGTTTCAAAGTCAAACTGGAATCTTTGTCCATGAGATATGCGGGCAGGGATTTCCAGTCATCAGGCAGACCGGTGCGGCTGGGATCAATGGAGGGCGGCCCCTGTATTTCCACCAGACGGAGATCATTGCGGGACTGAAACACCCAGATTTCCTGTCCGTATGCGCCAATGACCGGTCCGATTTGATCTGCGGGTTGGGGAAAACGGGTCCCGATGCGGATTTCCCATTTTCCGGGACGCACCTGCGCCAGAATTTCCCCTTTTTCCCCTATACGCACAGGAAAGGGCGCAGACAAAGCCAGCGGTATGGAGCCGTCAGGCAGAATCTGTGCCAGCCGGATTTCCCTTGCCTGTCCGGAAATGTTCAACTGCACCAGAGTCTCAATCTGCAGGGGAATGTCATCCGTGATTTTCCGAAAAATCGTAACTTCAGCCCTGTCCTCATCACTTTTGGCAATCTCCCGCTTCTGCAGCCATACACGGCCGCTTTGATCCTGAACCGGAAAGGGAATTTCCCGATCCCCGATGTTCAGGGAAAGCAGACCGGTCTGGGCAGGAATCTGGAGAATTTCGGGTATGTCTTTCCACTGAAATTCACCCCTGACAGAATATTTGCCGGGATTCAGAAACAGAGAAGGTGTGTTTTTCCGCAGAATAACCGGAGTCGGCACACTGTTCACCAGCACGTTTTCCGGCCAGCGTTCCGGAGAACCGGGCAGGGGAATCCATGTTTTGGCAAAAACGGTCCACTCCTGCGAAAACTGCCCACCGTCTTTTGTGGCAGCAATGTTCAGTTGCGCAGGCCACGCGCATTGAAAAGACTGGGGCTGATTGCACAATTCCGGACAGAATTTCTCTTCCTGCCCGTGCATGACCCAGGGAATCCAGGGGGCAAGATCAGGTGGAACAGCAGTTTTGTCCAAAGGTGCGGCAAACGTGTTTCTCAGACAGATGAAAAACATCAGAACAAGGCACAAGGAAAAATACTTTTTCATGGTTTTCCCCTTTCATTCAGGCAGTAAGAAAAGCCCCGCTGAAATTCTGATTTTTTCTGCGGGGAGCATACAGACCGGATTTTTAAAAAGATTTCCATTCCCTGTGGGAAATGGCATTGATGCAGAGATGGGAAATGAAGACGGGAAAAATCCTACCATTTTCCATTCTCTCATGCAAGCACGATCATTTGTTCTGTTTGGCAAAGCATGGAGGAATACCCGGCAGAGTGTTTGGAAGGCTGAACCCTGTTTTCCTGACAATAAACAGTCAATATATTTTGCATTTATCCGGAAAAGACATTATAATAAGAACAATTGTGCAAACCGACAGTGCTGTGCGCAAACATCCGAAACAATCCGTTCCACATGGAACATCCGAAATGAGGCAAACATTGTCCGGATAAGCCACAAATGACACAAATTGCACGAATGTTTTTGTGCGGTTCGTGTCATTCACGGCAAGAAATGTTCTACGTGGAACATCCGAAATAATTCATAAACCAAAAATGACACAAATTGCACGAATGTTTTTGTCCAGTTCGTGTCATTCACGGCAAAAAATGTTCTACGTGGAACATCCGAAATAATTCATAAACCAAAAATGACACAAATTGCACGAATGTTTTTGTCCAGTTCGTGTGTTTCGCGGCAAGAAATGTTCTACGTGGAACATCCGAAATCTGTGGAACGCCAAAAGCGAAATGTTCTACGTGGAACAGTGAAAAGAAAAATCTGATTCGGATGGCAGAAGATGATTTTCTGCACTCCGAATTTTCTTATTTTCTGTACATATACACAACCGGGGAGGTATGCAGATTTAAAACTGCCGTCCCCAAAAGGAGCAATGAATGGATTTTGATTTTACGCCGTATTTCAAAAGATACGAACAGTTGGTGGCTGCTGCTGAGGCCATGTTTGAGAAAGTGAAAAGCCAGTATCCGGACTGTGTGAAATGTGAGGTGACATGCTCAGACTGCTGCCATGCCCTGTTTGATCTGACCCTGATTGAGGCGCTCTATATCAATCACCAGTTTCATCAGAAATTCAAAGAGAGAGAAAAGGAAAAGGCGGATTTGCTGGAAAAGGCCAACAAAGCGGATCGTCTGGTTTACATAATCAAGAAAAATGCCTACAAACAGTTGCAGGAAGGAAGACCGGAGGCTGACATTGTTGCGGATGTGGGAAAAGAGCGCATCTGCTGCCCTCTGCTCAATGAAGATGAAAAATGCGATCTGTATGAACACCGTCCCATTACCTGCAGGCTTTACGGCATTCCCACAGCCATAAACGGAAAAGGGCATACCTGTGCCAAATCCGCGTTCAAACCCGGAGAACCCTATCCCACAGTCAATCTGGACACCCTTCATACCCGACTGTATGAAATTTCCAGGGATTTGGTGGCAGATATGAAATCAAAACATATCAAAATGGAGGAAATACTGGTTCCTCTGTCCATGTCGCTCCTGACAGTATATGATGAGGAATACCTGGGCATTGCAAAACCGGAGGAGAAAAATGAATAAAATATCACCGGAAGAGGCCGAAAAACGGAAAAAAGCCGTTTTTGATCATATGTCTCCGAGACGGCAGAAGTACATACAGGAGAAAGTCGGATATGAAAAATGGGATCCCTTTGCAGAACCAAAAGACCCCATTGACATCCGGCGGGATCAGTCCAAACGCACCACCCAGATGCTGGTGCGGGAATTTCTCCATACCCGGCAACTGGAAGGATACAGCAACGCATACGGAGCGGGCGTTCTGGAAATCTGTCTGGGCATCATGAACGATGATGACCGGTTCCGGGGCATGTATGAATTTTCCTGCTGGTACCGGGATCTGCTGATCAGAGAAGGCAGAATCAAGCCCGAAGACAAATAAGGGGCAGAGAAAAAAGGCATGTTCCGGTATGGGTCAGTCGGAGATCTCCGCTTACAGGCCAAATAAGGAAGTCGCTTTTGAAAGCCTTGATTTTCAAGGGCTGAGACAGGCTCCCTTGGACAGAATCCGTATGAAACCATTTTCGGGAGTGAAAGACTCCCGAAAATGGTTTTTTGGGGAGCTTGCGATATTATGCCGGATGCTGTATAAAATAATCCTATTTCAGTCATCAGCAGATAAAGCGATTACACAGGATTGAAGGAAAATCTGGCAGAAGGAGAACATCATATGCCCAGAATTGCATTTTTTTCGGAATTTCCATTTATATGTATATGGATGATCATGGCATACCTCATTGTCATGGCATTTACGGAGATTATGCCGGTTCTTTCTCCATAAATGACGGAGAGATGATTGCTGGACAGACAAAGAAAATAAAAGAATTTATATTGGCAAACAAAACAGAATTAATGGAGATGTGGAATGATCTCTCCAAATAATACTTCCTGGAGAAAAGCTGTCAGCGTCAGTCCCTGCAAAGATTGCCGACTTCATGTGACAATGGAAGATGATGAAAAACTGAATCTGGATTTAACGCATCTGATTGCAAACCGGGAATCCTTCTGGCGTTTGAGAAATTTTCGTTACTTTCGGAAAGTTGCTGTTGCTCCTTTAGGCGGATTATGCTGGCCTGACGGAGAGGATATTTCACCGGGCAGGATACCTTATTATGCTGTCAGAAACGAACCGGATTCTGAGGGAAAAGAACCTGACACTGTCTGACTTTCATTTTCCCTGACCTGCGGCAATTTCCTTTTTCCGCAGTTCCAGAGCTGAATGCCATCTTCTGACACGGGGATCTTTCAGATAGAAGTCAATCAGTGATACATCCCGGCTGTCCTGACCGAGTGCCTTTTCCAGACCTTCCTCATAAGCCGGATCAGCGGTTTCGATTTTCACAGGAAAGATTTGCAGAGTGGCCGGTTCTTTTTCTCCCATCGTGATGATCCCGGTCACTTTCCCATTTCCGGAGGGAATGAAAAAAACATCCTCTATGGCGGATTCACCGATCTCAGCATCTGCTCTGCTGCCGTACTGTCCGCTCCAGCGGAACATCATATGCAGATGCACACCTTTTTCAGAGCGGTTTCGGATTTCATATATCAGTTTGTATCCAAAAACATCTTTCTGACCTGATCTGCCGGAAACCTGATCTGCCGTTTCCTCCTCCTGTTTTTCCCCAATTTTTCCATAACGGATTGAATGACGGAGTTCCAGCCCGTGCAGATCCAGAAATCTGCGGGAGAGCGCTTCCGTGTCAATCACCTCAGGATACAGCAGGGAACGGCGGACCAGTTCATTGTAAACAGATTCCGTCAGTTCCAGTTCTTCAGGCCGGATGTTTTTCAAAAATTTTTCACATTCCGGAGAAATCTGATGATGGACATTGTATTTGTAAATATGATGATCATCGCTTGCAAATATCTGATGACGGAAAACAGCGAGGCTTTCCCCCCTGAAATCTGTTTTTTTGAGCAGTTTCATGGATGCAAAATCATAAAAATGAATCCCTCTGTTGCGCCGAAGTGCAAGTATCATCACCGGCCCTGTCTGATCCGGAAGCACTTCCTCTGATGTGACAATCAGATCATCCACCGGCACAGGGGTTCTGATACTGTGAAGTATCCGTCCATCTGTCAGATTTCTGACAGCGATACGATTATCTTTGTATTCACTTACAAAATCTTTGTAAAAAAAGACCAGGGAATTGGGCAGAACTTTCTCCCAGGTCTTCACAAGAGAACGGTTTTTTGCGTTCCATACAAAAATATGGTTCTCCCCCGCTGCGATCAGACTGTCATTGTGCGGGGCTATGGCCGTAATGCAGGGTTTGCGGTTGAAAATTTCCCAGTCCGCATTGGGCTGATCACTGCTGGCATAGATACCGGCAAAGGAAAAATCTTCTGTCTTCCATGAATTGATCAGACCTCCGCAGGAGCCGATATACAGCATATCTTTGTCTGCGGCTGCAGACCCGATATAATGCCCTTCCTTCAGTTTCACTGTGGCAGTTTCACCGCTGCGAATATTCCATATCACAGCCGTATCCACATCCCGATCCGAACCGCCGGAAACAATGAGCGTGCCGGAAACCATGCGGATTCCGCCTTCGTAGCGGGAAAAATCATCATTTCTCAGGGTCCGGAGCAGTTTCAGGCTGTCAGCATCAAAAACATGAATCGCCCGTGTGCCGCTTTCATTGTTTTCAAACACCCATATCTGCCCGTCCACCGCAAAGGGGCGGCTGTAGTATACCTCCGGGAGTCTGTATCTCACCATGTTCTGATGGGTGTTTTCCAGGATGAAATCTATTTCATCCCACATTTCCAGAGAAACATACACAGAAAAAGGAATATCATAAATGCCCAGGAGTTCCTCCCTGACAGCGTACCTGATTTTTTCCCTTTTCCTGAGATTGTCCGCTGTGATCGCGGAACAGCTGTTTCCTGAAAAAAACAGGATGATCAGAAGGACAAGAAATTTGATATGCACAGTGTTTTCATTCCTCACCAAGCGGTTGGGGACAGTCCCCTGCTGTACATCCTCCAGCAGAGAACGCAGCGTTTTCTTCCCTGCACATCCGGCACTCTGTCAGTTAAAGAAACCACTGCCATCATCAACACCTCACACTGCTGTTTTTGCAACTCCCACAGAAAAGGAGGACACACATGCGCCGGAAAAAAAGCAGTGTTACGTTTCCCTCTTCTGCACAGAATGAATTCGTTGGATATATTCTCCGGATGCACAGCCCAGCCGGTCAGCGGTTTGAAATTCGGTCAGAGCCTCATCCAGAAGGCCGCTGTGCAGATACACCCTGCCCAGACGCTGGCGGAACAGACCGTTTTCCGGTGCGATTTCCACACTGTGGCGGCAGAAGCTCAGCGCAATGTCCGGATTTTCCCCCCGGAGATCATAGAGACAGCCCAGGGCAGAAAGGGATATGGCATCATCGGGTTTCAGACGGATGGCCTGCCGGTACGCGGCAATGGCTTCATCCGTCTGATCCAGCACGGCACAGCATTTTCCCAGATAACGCCAGGCAGCGACTGATGCAGCGCGGATTTCAAGGGATTTTTGAAAAAAAGATTTGCTTTTTTCCGCGTATCCTCTCTCCAGGCAGAGCTTGCCAAGCTGAAACAGGGTTTCAAACACATCCGGGTCAAGGGCATGTGCCTTGAGAAAATTTTCCACAGCCAGATCCTTTTCCCCTTTCAGCAGATGAACAAGTCCGATATTGTAAACCGGCATGGGCTCATCCGGGAGCATACGCGCGGCTGTCCGGAATTCCTCCAGAGCCGAAGGGTATGCTCCCAGCACACTGTAACACACGCCCAGACTGTTGTGGAGATTTCCCTCAGAGGGATTGAGCAGCAGAGCGGACTTGAATTCCTCAATGGCTCCTTTCACATTTCCCTG